>NZ_DFLC01000033.1:0-32652 GCF_002374005.1 Fibrobacter sp. UBA3629
TTTTCACTTTTTTTGAAAAAACGGGTAAAAACCAGTTTAAAAACCCTCTATCAACAAATAATTCACAAAAATCTAGTGTACAAGACCGTTTCAAGGGAGTCGAAAGCGCAAAAAAACAACCGCACACCACGAAAAAAAGCCCCTACTCCTTCCAGACGCTCCTTTTTTGCGGCCTTTCGCCGTTGTTTTCCATGGGAGACAAACGAACTTGCTCCAACGGAGAACCTTTCACAACCAGATGCAGGAGTTTTTCAGACAAACTAACATTCGCCGTACGTCCCATTTCACCCCGGACGTCCACCTTGCCGTACGCAAGAACCTTGCCGCGCTTGACATCGGTAATGGAATACTGGGCCTTCACCGTTTTTACACCCGTTGTATCAGCACGTTCGCTTGCAACAATGACGACTGGCGATATCACCACCGCGACTTCTTCCACGTCATCCCTGTATTTTTCGCGAAGCACCGGCACCTCGACCGAATCCGCATCTGCGCCATAGCGATGCCACTGGGCGCGCCGTTCCAGCGCAAACGCAGAATCATCGACGCTCATTACTTCCGCACGGACGCTAAGCGTCGCCGCGGCATAATCCATCTGCTGCTTGAACCAGCCGCTGAAATTGCCGCCGTATTCAGGCCACTCTTTTTTGAACGACAAATACCCGTCGAACATAGGCTCGGAATACAATACCGTAACACTGCGCGGGACTCCGTCCCATTCGGGATCCACCCAGCCGCCAGCCGGCACATGGTCCCTATAGTAGGAATCTTGCGTGTAGTTCATCCAGTCAACGGCGAGTTTCATTACCGTGGTACAGCCACTCAGCACACACGTCATTAAGAACAACATAATCACAAACAAAGGAGCAGTAAACTTTTTCATCGTCCACTCCTTTTGGGCGCACCGAAATGGACCCCGGCAGAAAGATTCAACACCTCGACCAGGCCGCCCTTGTTGCGACCGTCGATCTCGAAGGAGGAATAGCGCAAGGAGAACTGCGCCCGGATATCGATATCAAGGACATTCGTCACGGGAATGAAGCCATCGACCTGCACGCCAACGAGCATAGTTTTTGACGACGGAATATCGTCTACATCTTTCATTTTCAAATTTTCACCGACCATCCCGAATATCACATCCGCCGAGAAATATTTCCATTCCATGAAGGCAAAACCGCCAGACAGCGCCATGGAAAAATGACTGAAGTCGTCACCGGAAATAGAACCAACCTGGAGCAGGAACAGGATGCGCGACATCTGCCATTCGGCCATGATGTTGAACCCGGTCGAAGGCTCCAGTATTTTTTCCAATCCTCCGGAATACATCGCATAGGAATACCCGCCAAGCAGCGTCCAGTGCATCCACTTGGGAGCCACGGACAGATGCTGATCCTCGGCAGCCTTCGCCGTCTCGGGGCTTGCTGGAGGCACCCAACCAAGGTAAGGGCTACCGGGATAGCGTTTGCGAAATTCATTCCACTCCGCAATAGAATTGCTATAGTCCATCGGTTCGCCACCGCCATAGTTCAGCGCGAGGCGTTCCAGGTATATGCCGTAAAATTCGCGCGTCTCGCGCGGGACATTCCTCACCGCCATGGCAAACCGTAAATCGCGATGGTTCACGTTGATGGCCAGATGACGCTTTTCGAGCAGACATTCCCCACCAACAACCTGCAGTTTTTCGCGGACCGCCACAATGGAATCGTGTTTCGCGAGCAGAAAATCTATATGCTCCCAATACTTCGGCTTGTCTATGGCATCGGCATCCTGGATAGCCCTGCTGTACAGGAGGAATTCCTCTTCATAAGAAAGGAGAACAAAACCGGCAGGCGGCGCGAGGCGTTCCAGTTCCTCGACAGCCCTTTCCGAGGAATACCCGTAAATGGCATCGCGCTTGGCCTTTTCCAAACTTGAATCGGCAGCATAAGCCACCTGTGCAAGCAGCACAAGGCTAAATAGAACTAAACAAAGCTTTTCTCCTCTGGACATGATCACACCTTACCGAAAAACTAATAGGAGGCCCCGAAAACAACTCGAAGACTCTATTAGAATATATATCAACGTTGCAGATTATGAATGTAATTCGTCAGCGTTTTGCAGCGGTCAGTCGGAACGCCACGCAGGCGATATCGACGGCACGGGACAGGCTCATCTCGCGGCTCATGCCTTGCGGCAAGTTGCGAAACCCGACATTGCAAATCGTGTCGCAAAGTTTCTGCGCCGCACCTGCGACAGAATCGACAGGCGAGTCTCCCTCGGCATTGCTCGCGGCATTCTGGAGCATGTTCAAAAGCATGAAACCGGCACCGAAACGTTGCTGTTTATCTACCAGCGTCACAAGTCTCGATGTGTCGGCCACAAGGAAGCCTATCTGCAAAAGCGTATCGCCCACAAGCTTCACCTTCACCTGGCGTTCCACGGCAGAGGCCGGACGTACAAATTTCTGAAGGGGCTGCATGTAGGCAACAAAGGGGCGCTTCACCGGCATCCCGGCGGGCACCAGAGCAGCCGCGGCTTCATTGAACCTGGCGCACTCCGCCCTGTAATTTGCCATTACAATTATGTTGTCTGCAAGGTCAAGATAGTCACCGCAGGCGCCCGCGACAAGAATAAAGTTCATGCCCGCAGAAGCGAGCTCGCGAATGCGGTCGGTCAGCGGGATAAGCGGCTCGCGCTCGTCGCCCAGCAGTTTGCGTACGCGCATGTCGCGAATCAAGAAGTTCACCGCAGAGGAATCCTCGTCGATGAAGAATGTTCTTGCACCCGCCTCCATGGCTTCGAGAAGGTTCGCCGCCTCGCTCGTGGAACCCGAGGCCGACAGCGTATTGAAATCCTTCGTGCTGATGCCACCCGGCAAGTCGCGGACAAACATCGAGAGGTCCGTACCGCGAACGCTGCGCCCGTCTTCCACACCCACACGGAGCGCAGTCTCGTCAACCACGATTCCCTCGCGACCGTCACCCGGCACATGCGGGTACACCGCCCGCGTCAAGGCCTGCAACAACGTGGATTTCCCGTGGAACGCGCCGCCGGTAATAACCGAAATTCCCTTGGGGATTCCCATGCCGCGAATTTTGCGTCCGCAAACATCCAGAGTCACAGCCATCTCCGCAGGCGAGGCAAACGGCACGGCTCCCTCTAGAGGCATTTCGCTCAGGCCCGAAGCCCTCGGAAGAACCGCCCCGTCGGGCACGAACGCGCAAAGCCCGCGAGTATCGAGCTGCTCCAGAATTTCCTTGCGTTCGGCAAGCACACGGTAGTGTTCCAGCATCTGGGGTTCGTCCGCCTTGCTGAAATACAGCCCCGCCGACACAAGGTCAGGCAGGACCATCGTCAAGATTTCCGCCGCAGGTTCCGCCTGAATCTTGCGGCCCTCGCCCGGGAGCCTCACCTGCAAGCACACACGAATTTCGCCATTGTCTATCCAAAGGCTATTCCGCACCAACATCTCGGGTCCGGCAGAATCGAACAGGACCGCGGCATCTTTCCCGGGGAACCTTTCCTGCACCAGGCGTCCCAGTTTACGGTATAGAAAATCGCTCAGCGCGAGCCTGCGTTCAAAGCTACCGCCCCATTCCGACGCATACCCGAGCGTCGAAAGAGCCGCTTTGAGAATAACCCTCGAAGGCGGCGCATACGGATCTCCCTGCACATGGATAAATTCCAGCACAAAGTCGCCAAAATCCCATGGTTTTTCAGCGAGGCTCTTGTACAGGCCGTAGTTCTTGCCGCTCAGAATGCGGATTTTCTGGTATAGGGCTTTCATAAAAATTGGCTTTTGGGTGTCTCTTAAAAGAATTTTACCTACAAAATATTATAAAACTCTTCCCACTTCAAGGAAAACTTTATATTTTAGGGGTAAACGTAAATAGGAGTAACACTAATGAAGAAACTTTACATCCTCGCCCTTTTGGTGGCATTCCTTGTCTCGGCCGCTGTCGCAGACGACGACCCGCCTCCCCGCGGAAAGCCCGCAACCGTTACCATCATCACGAACCCGCCCAACAGCGAAGTGTACCTGGGTAACGAACTCCTCGGCAAGAGCCCCATCGAGAACATGCAGGTGCAGTCCGGTCGCCAGACCCTCATCGTCATCGACCAGGGCTACGAACTGGTGAACCAGCGCGTGAACGTGTGGCCGGGCAAGGACAAGCGCAACACCTTCGACTACGGCACCAAGATCCCGAAGGGCCACATCGAAGTGACGACCATTCCGGGCAAGTGCCTTATCTATGTCGACGGCGAAAACTCCGACAAGACCGACGGCGCAGCTCTCACCATCCACAACCTCGACGCAGGCGACCACCTCGTGCGCGCAGAATGCTCCAACCGCAAGTCCGCCGAAATGCTCGTGACCGTGAAGGGTGAAGAAACCGTCAAGATTACGCTCGACGCTAGCGGCAAGAAGAAAAAGAAGTAATCGTCAAAGCACCGCGGGTGCACACGAAGAAACTGCAAAGGACGCCGGATGGCGTCCTTTATTGTATATACGAGGCAAGCTCTTGCATGCCAAAATTTTTTTTCATCGCTTACGCATGTGTATGCGCGAGGCAAGCTCACGCTTGCCGAAGTTTCTCGTTTTACTTTCCGCAGGTAGCCTTGACCTGCTGTTCCAGTTCCTTGAACTTGAGTTTGCCGATAGCCTTGGAAACGGCTTCGCTTTCCGTCTTCCCGACACCCTTGGAACTCTTCGAGAAGCTGACCCTGTCACCGGAAACGGAGATGGCGACATCAAATGACAGGAGCTGGTTCAGGGAACTCTTGGGAGTCGACTTTACCTCCGCGGCGAGGAGCGGGTAGCGGGAATCGTTTCCGACGAAGATGGATTGCTTGGCCATCTGGTCGGTAAGCGCCTTGCATCCGTCTGCATTGCCCTTGCAGTCAAGGCGCACATTGCATGCCGGCAGCTTAACCTCGTACTGGACCACAAAGCCCTGGGCCATCCCGGCCGCCTTCAAGATATCTTTCGGGAAGTTGGGAACCAAGGTCAAGGTATGTTGGCCAGCACCGAATTCCACATTCTGGATCGTGAACACGGCAACGCCCTGATCCTGGGTGCGACGTTCGGCGAGCGTCTTGCCATTTTGCACGGCCTTCAGCGGGAAATCCGTCACGATTCCATTCGCATCCGTAACCGTCACGTTCAAGTCGGTGATGATATCCTTGTCGATAACCAGGCGCGCCGGTACGGATTGCACGCTGATGTTCGCGAGGCGCGATGCGATAGCGGCCTTGAGACCGGGAAGATTGTGCTTCAGGTTGAACGATTCATTCAGGGTAAAGACCTTGGCAAGTTCAGCCTTCAACTGCGCATACGGCTGCAGGAGAGCCTCTGCCGCGGCGAGGTTGCGCGCAGCCTCGTCATAGCGGGAAGCGTCCAGGGCGGCGCGGCCGGCAGCTTCAAATTTCTCGAGCTTTTCTTTTGCCGTCGCCATCTGCAGGCGGATGTTGTTCGTCATCTCGTCGATATCGAGCGTGGCCGTCGCGCGGAAGCGCTTGCCTTCCTTCGGGAGCGGAGTCACCTTGATCCACTTGAGGTCGACATCAGTCTTCACGTTCTTGTTGGACGTATAGGTCTGCGAAATCTTCTCCTTGCCTCCAGCGGACACATCCTCCGTATAGAGCTTGTCATCGGTCTTGACCGTCGATGAAACCTGCTTTGCGACACCGGCCATCGCAGTATTATTCGCTTCTTCCTGCGATACGGCAGAAGATGCCGTATAGGTAATGACCTTGCCAGCAAAAGCAGCAACAGAGAACGACAACAGCAAAATCGCAATTTTCTTGATGTTCATCTTACTTCAACTCGATAAGAATAAGTTTCTTGGTGATGTTGATTTTCTTGACTGTCACCGAACCCTTCATGCCGCGACGGACGTAGCTGTAGACTTCCTGCGAATCGGCGAACTTGTTCATGTCCGCGAATACGGTCAGGTCGATAGTCTTCGATGTCATCACGTTCACGCTAACACGCTTGAAAGCCTTCTTCAGGAGCTGATCTACGTCATCCTGGATATCCTCGACACGCTGTTCATCGAACTCTCCCTGGAGTTTCATGATGACCTTGTACTGCACGCCGTTCTTACGGTCCACTTCCCAGTAACCCTTGATTTTCTTCTCGAGGCCAGGCATGGCGCGTGTAGCGGCGGCAAAGACTGCGTCAGCAATTTCGCCACGGGAATTTCCCGAAACCATGGCCTGGCTCGTCTGGCTTCCCAGAAGGCGCGCGGTCGCGGCCTCGTAGGCGCTCAGCTCAATCAGCACGACTCCCTTTTCGATGGATGCCGCAAACTTGACGTAGATATCGGCACCGAGAGCAAGACTTGCAAGATAGGAGAGGTCCTCGTCCGTCTCGGCGATATCCTGCTGCATCTGGATGACCTCGTTCAATGTCTCCTGGCCCTGCAGGGACTTGACTTCGTACTGGCGCTGTGTCAAATAGCTGTTGATGGCTTCGGTCGCCATGCGGTTGTTGGGGTTGCTCTGGAAAGCCTGCAAATCACTCATGCCCTTTGCCTTCTGGGCCGGGACGACGAGAATTGTAGGCATGTGGAAGTCCCCCGCATAGGAGGAATTCGACTGCGAAACCGGCCTCTGGGCCGATGCCGGAGCCACCGCCTGCTGCTGGGTCCTCTGTGCGGGAGCCGTCTTCGGGGCGGGCCTTTCCACCCCATCCAATTCGTCATACGCACGGGAAGCGTCGCGCTTGGTCTCCGTTCGCGATGGAGCCCCGAACGAGAGGCCGACCAGGCAACCGAGGAGAATTATGTATTTTGCGATATTTCGCATATCACACCTTCTTTCAAACATCTTGCGATACACCGGCTACCCCTGCCAAACCGCATCAGGGGTCACCCTAGCATCTTAATAGATAGTAATATATACTTTTTTTCACATTGTCAGAGAAAAATGATACGAAAAGTGTGATAAATATCCTATTTATCCGATAAAAGGACTCGGAAAGAAGGCTTCTGGCCCATTTTCTTGTTTTTTCGGACATTCGAGTGTCCGTTTTTTGATTTTTTTTTCTAGTTTCAAGTTTGAAAGTCAATCCAAGGAGTCTATATGAACTTCAAAGCAGTCCTTGCGGCAGGCGCCCTGCTTGCAACACAGTCTTTTGCCATCATCGGCATCGGTGCTCACTACACCCCCAATTTCGGGACGAAGATGACCGGTTTCTCGGCCACCCCAGACAGGTTCGGCAACAGCGTCGACGTTTCCGATGCGGGCGAAGTCAAGCTGTGGCACGGTGGTTTCAACGAGATGATGCACGGTTTCGGCTTCAAGGTGTGGGTGGACATCCTCCCCATCATCGACGTGGAAGCGACATTCAACATCCAGTTCGGCTCCTACGACGCATCGCTGTTCATGCTCGACCCGAGCCTCGCCCTCAAGAGCGCCATGGGCATGGGCTCCGGCGAAGAATACAAGCTGGAAGACTACAAGCAGATTGACCTCGAAATCGAACTTGGCGGGACCCCGTTCGGCAAGGCGAACCCGAAGTTCGTGCAGATGAACGGCGACATCTCCATTACCTACCCCATCACGTTCATCCCCATCATCCGCCCCTACATCGGCGGCGGTCTCACCTACTACATGAACACGTTCATCCTGAACCAGAAGTTCACGAAGCGCGTCGTCGGTGACACCTACAAGACCCTCATCGACACCTTCAAGGACGAAGCGGAAAAGAAGGTTAACGACATCATGAGCGACCCGACCAAGCTGCTCGACCCATCCGCAGACCCGACTTCCATGGCGATGCCCGACCAGGCCGACATCATGAAGACTGTCTCTGACGCCATGGTCGAGAACCTGCAGGATGCCGCCCTCGAAGAAGGTCTCAAGACCAGCATCGGCGGACATATCCTCGTTGGCGTGCGTGCCAAGCTCCCCATCATCCCGATCGCCGCATATGCAAACTTCAAGTACTACTTTGGCGGAGACTTCCCCGAAGAAGTCGAACCGGGCAGGATGGCCGCCGAAGTCGGCGTCGGCTTTGCACTTTAATTTTAAGGAAGGAATACAAAGGAATCAAAGATGGCTCTCAATCCAAGCAGCACAAGCATCCTCATTGTTGAAGACGAAATTGCAATTGCCGAAGGTCTCGTGGATCTCTGCGAACTCAACGGCTACAACGTAAAGCACGTGGCCGATGGCGAAAGCGGCCTTTCCGAAGCCCTCTCCGGGCAATACGGGCTAGTCCTCCTCGACGTGATGCTCCCTGGAATGAACGGTTTCGAAGTCTGTGACAAGATTCGCGAAAAAGACAGAAGCCTCCCCATTATCATCCTCTCGGCAAAGAACACCGACGAGGACATCATCAACGGCCTCAAGTTCGGCGCCGACGACTACATCCCGAAGCCGTTCTCCGTCCCCATGCTGCTCGCCCGCATCGAAGCGGTACTCCGCAGGAGCAGGCAGTCGCTGGAAAACGAAGGCAAGCTCGCCGCCGGCAACCTCCGCGTGAACTTCCGCGAATACGCAGGAACGCGCGGCAAGGAAGAACTCGCATTCACCCGCAAGGAAATCGAAATCCTCGAATACCTCTGGAACAACCGCGACCACGCAGTGCCCCGCTCGGAGCTGCTCCGTGAAGTCTGGGGCTACGAGAATGCCGAATCCGTGGATACGCGCACCGTGGATATCCACATCACCAAGTTGCGCAAAAAGATCGAGGACGACCCCTCGCACCCGAAGCTCCTGGTCACGTTCCGCGGCGAAGGTTACCAGATGCGGTCGACGCCTGAATGCACAAAAACCGCTTAATTGCAATATTCGTTGCCATCTTCGTTGTCATAGCGGTGCCCATCGCGGGGCTCCTCTATGACTCGTACCTGCACATGCAGGACGACACCAAGGCCGAGTGGGCCATGCACGCGAACCAGGTGCTGAAGATGGCGAACAACCGCATCAAGGACGACCTCTCCATCGAAAACAAGCGGTCGTTCATGGAATACCGCTTCATCAAGGTCGCAAAGACCATCTCGGCGGGCGAACAGCCGACCTATTCCGACCTAGCCCTGAACTACCCCGTAGTTTCGTGCGACAACGACTCCACAAAGAACGACTACTGTAGCCAGTACACAGGATTGATCGGGCATTTCCAGATAGACCCGGACGGCGTTTTCAGCACGCCCTATCTGCCGGCAGGTGTGCTCGGCCAAGTGCAGCTCGAAAACCGCGAAGTACGCGAGTCCCTCCAGAACAAGCTCAAGTTCATTGTCCGCGACATGGGTATCAAGAACAAAAAGGCGACCGCGCAGGATTCACTCAAGAACTCGAGCGCGCTCGACCAGCTCGCAAACGAAGTGGACCTCTCCAAGCGCAAGAAGGGACGGAAGACGCGCGTGGAAAGGACGTCCGAGCAGGAGCAGTTCGCATTCAACGTTGAATCGGCCAAGAGGGATACATCCGGTCTCTACCGCATATTCCCCTATGTCGGCACGATGGACATCTCCATCGAATCGTTCCAGGTCGAACTGGACAGCCGCCACATCGTTTTCTACAGGAACGTGCTGCGCGGCGAAGAAAACTTCGTACAAGGTTTCGTCGTCGACATCCGCGAATACCTGAAGAGCATCGTAAGCCTCGAAATCAGCGAGTACGAGAACAGCGACAACCACCTCTCGCTCCGGTTCTTCAAGAAGGGTGAACAGGTCATCTCGTTTGGCGACAGGAACAACAAGACCCTCAAGGTGTTCGAGGAACCGCTTGCCGAACCGCTTGACGGCATCACCCTCGCCATGTATATCGACCAGGACGCCGAGAAATCCAGCGACCACGGCCAGGTCATATCGAACGGGAACTTGCTCATCCTCATCGGCGGCATCATGTTCCTGTTGCTCGGGGGCGGCCTCGTCTCGATTTACCGGCTCACCCAGAGCCAGCTCAACCTCGCCCAGAAGAGGCAGGACTTTATCTCGGCGGTGAGCCACGAGCTCAAGACTCCGCTAACCTCGATAAAGATGTACGCAGAGCTGCTGCAGAATTCGTGGGTGGCGAACGAGGAAAAGCGGCACAAGTACTACAACCTCATCGCAAGCGAAGCGGAACGACTCACGAGGCTCATCCAGAACGTGCTTAACTTGTCCAAACTCGACGGAAACCGCTGGACCGTACAGCTGCGGCAAGACAGGCCCAAGGCCGTCCTCGACGATTTCGTCGCCACCTACACGCGCAACGTGGAGAAGAACGGGTTCTCGCTTACGGTCACCTGCGATACAAGCGCAAGCGAAGTCTCGCTCATGATGGACCGCGATGCCGTAATGCAGATTCTCATGAACCTGGTGGACAACTCGCTCAAGTTCTCGAAGAATGCCGACTACAAGATGATCGTCATCGAACTCAAGAAGGAAGGGAACCACGTGTACCTCGCCGTGCGCGATTACGGCCCCGGCATTCCGCCTTCCGAAATGAAAAAGGTGTTCCAGGAATTCTACCGCGTCGAAAACGAGATGACGCGCGAAACCAAGGGCACGGGCATCGGGCTTTCCATGGTGAAAAAACTCTGCGCACTTTCGGGAATGACCATCGAACTCGAGAACGCGGGGCCCGGATTGAGGACGAAAATACACTTCCCGCCCGCATCCGTCTAGGCCCTTTTTTTGTATTTTAAGGTAGGTTCCGCTAAAGGAACCTCAGAACGCAACAAGGATTAGGCAATGACACAGGAAGACATTCTCCAGAACCCGGACCAGTACGACCTCTCCATCGAGACCGTCGGCAAGGGGACACTTCGGTCGCCCATGAAGGGCATACAGTTCGTTTCGGAAGAAGACCGCATTAGCCTCACCACGGATGTAAAGCGCATCCATGAATTTTACGAGAAAGGCATCGCCATTCCCTCGCTCGAAGCGGCCGGCCCGCGCGAGACCATTTTCCATGACCCCGCCTGGACACGCGCGGGAATCGTCACCTGCGGAGGCCTCTGCCCCGGCCTCAACAATGTCATCAAGGGCCTGGTACAGGTGCTGTGGTTCGACTACGGCGTCCGCAACATCTTCGGCATTCCCTACGGCTATCGCGGACTCAACCCCGCCTACGGATACTCGCCCATCGTCCTGAACCCGGATGTCGTGGACTCCATCCAGGAAGACGGCGGCACCATCCTCGGAAGTTCCCGCGGCACGCAGGAACCCGCCATCATGGTAGACACCCTGATGCGACTCAACATCAACGTTCTGTTCTGCATCGGCGGCGACGGAACACTTCGCGGGGCGCATGCCATTGCCGAAGAAGTAAAGAAGCGCAGGCAGCCCATCTCGGTTATCGGCATCCCGAAAACCATCGACAACGACCTGAATCTCATCGACCGCACGTTCGGTTTCGAAACCGCCGTGCTCTCCGCGACCGACGTGATAACGAGCGCTCACAACGAAGCGAACGGGGCGTTCAACGGGCTCGGTCTCGTGAAGCTCATGGGCCGCGACTCGGGCTTTATCGCCGCCTATGCCGCCCTTGCAACGACCGTCGTGAACTTCTGCCTCATTCCCGAAGTACCCTTCACGCTGGAAGGCCTCTTCAAGGCTCTCGAGAGCCGCTACGCAAGCGGCAAGACGCACGCCGTCATCGCTGTCGCCGAGGGCGCCGGACAGGAACTATTCAAGGACCAGGAAGAACGCCGCGACGCCAGCGGGAACATCCTCAAGAACGACATCGGCGAGTTCCTCACGCGCAAAATCAACGAACACTTCAAGAAGGTCGGCAAGGAAGTGAACATCAAGTATTTCGACCCGAGCTACATGGTGAGAAGCATCCCCGCGAAAGGAACCGACGCCATTTTCTGCTTCCAACTTGCTGAAAGCGCCGTGCACGCAGGCATGGCCGGCAAGACCGACATGGTGGTGGGCAGCATGAACGAACAGTTCAGCCACGTGCCTATCGAATACGCCGTAAACGAAAGGAAGAAAATTGACCCGAACGGAACACTATGGCACGCCGTTCTCGGCGCCACACGCCAGCAGGACTATTTCTCCGGCAAGGGCAAAGGCAACAAGTAAACGTATTTTTATTAACTTTACCGCATGCTGAAAAAAGAAGAAAGACTCCTCATCCGCACCTCGCTCATGGAATACCGCAATATTTTGTTCAAGACATACCACGGTACAGACGAAGAGAAGGGGCGGATAGCGCAGGTCAACAAGCTCCTGCAAACCTGGAAAGTATAGGACCCCATGGGAATCGGCTTCAAGACTTTATTCGTATTCGCATTGGCAGCCAGTGCCGCGTTCGCAAACGAGGATCTCCGTTTTGCGGATTCGTGCTATGCGGCCAGGGCGGAACGAGCCAAGGGAGACAAGGCCGATTCGCATAATGCGAAACTCATGATCGACGCCTATCACAAGGCCACCAGCGACGCCTCGGTCGAAGAAGCCGCCACCGAAGGCTACGTGAAAAGTCTTTTCTTCTCGTTCCGGTTCGTGCCCTTCGACAAGAGCAAGCGCGCGAGAAAGCTCGATTCGCTCAAGACTGCCAGCGAGGATGCCTACGGCAAGTTCCCGAAAAACAAGGAAATCGCACACATCTATGCATCCGCCCTTTCCATGTGGGGTGCCGACAAGAATCCGCTGCAGGCCGTAAAGGACGGCGTCGCCGCCAAGGTCCGCGATGTCGCGACCGCTGCCGAGGACTACCAGGTGCTCGGACGCGCGCATTTCGTACTGCCCTACATTCCGCTAGTCCTTTCATGGCCCGACAAGAACCTCGCCGACAAATACCTGACCATGGCGCTGGAAAAGGACCCAAAAGACTTGTACAACTACTTCTTCCTTGCAGAGCTTCGCTTTGACCAGAAACGCTATGCCGACGCGCTCGACCTTATCGAACGCGGTCTTTCCCGCGGTATCCGGACAAACTATTTCATGGAAGACAAGCGCGGCCGCTGGCAGCTGAAAGAGCTCAAGAAGAAGATTAACGCCAAGCTCGACAAGAAATAGGGCAAAGCGTCAATTAAACTGGCCATCCCAGCCAGGAGTCCGGTCGCTATCCTCCAACAGGTTTGCTTGTTGACGAAGTTCAACGACCTTCATCTCCGGAGACCGATAATCTCTTTTTTGAACAATACAAGTGTAACAAGACTGCTTGCAGACCTGTTTCCGAGCCGCAGCCACGGACGCTGAACGCGTCAAATAACTGAAAACATAAGTATTCATTGCGGTAGAATTAAATTATATTTATTATACAGCAGAAATTCCAACTTTTCCCCAGGAGACACATATTATGGAAGGAAACGCTACCAACCAAAAAGCCATGGAACTACTCCATGAGGCCGCCTTCACCTCTTCCCTTATCAAGGCCAAGGAACGCGAAAGCGGCATTGTAACAGAAGAAAATATGTACCCGGTCAACAAGAAAGAGACCGACCGCATGGCAGAACTTCTGGGACAAGCCGAAGCTGCTGCCGACAACGCCCAAGACCCGGCATTCGTCGAAAAATTCGACCAGCTAAACGATATCGTACAGTGGTCCTACGCCCGTCATCGCACATGGAAGTTTAGCCTTATTTGTGGCGTCATCCTTTTGGCCCTTCTTTTCCTATGGGCACGCAGCAGCAGTCAGGACTCGGTCCAAACAGCAAAAGACACCATCGCAAAAGTCGAAGCCTGGACCGAAAACGACACCACCATCTCTTGGGAAAAGAGCGGAACGCACTTCAAATACACTGAACTCTTCGTCTCTGCAAACAAATGGAAAGCGAACAAGCTGGCCTCGTATAAAAACAACTACCTCGAGTGCGAAAAGAACCTGAAGACCCTCAATAAGTCTCTTGAAACGGCCACCACCGACTCCAGCAAGAATGCAATCCAAAAGCAAATTGAATACAACACAAAAGACATGAACCAGAGCCGTGCCATTTTCGACAGCATTGCCGCGATGAACTTCCAGCAAATCAAAGCCAGTGTCATCGCGGATGAAAATCGATACATCAAGAGTTCAGAATCCAGCGCCACAACCTACCTGGTTTTCATCATCCTCCTTGCCGTTCTCATCGGCCTCTACATCTGGACCGGTTACCCCTATGGTTACGAAATGACGCGCAGCCGCACCCGCAACAAGATCCTCGAATGGGTGCGCAAAGTCGGTTTTTCATTGGCAAGCACGTTCTTCGGCGCTGGACTTGCAGCCAAGCTCTTTGCCGATGACTATATCGTAAAGACCACATTCATGGACGGTCACACCGAAACCCGCAGGGAATCGGACATTGCCGGCACCTTCTTCAACATTATCATAAAATTCGGCCTCATGGCAGTCGGTGCCTTCATCTTCATATTCATCTCCATATTCATCATCTTTATCGAAACCGCAGCCGGCCTGATAAACAAGATCCGCTAGACGATCGCCAAAGCCATTTACCCAACAGAAAAGCCGGTAGCAAACGTGATGAAAACCCCGAAAGTTGTATCCAACTTTCGGGGTTTTCATCAAAGCGGTGCTTTTAAGCTTTGCACTAGGATGAGCGGTCGCTAGCTCTTAACCAGCCTGCACGGCGGTGAGGGCGATGGTGTAGACAATGTCTTCCACGAGGGCGCCACGGCTGAGGTCGTTCACCGGCTTCGCGAGCCCCTGGAGCATGGGGCCGATGGCGATGGTGCCCTGGGCGCTACGCTGCACGGCCTTGTAGCCGATGTTACCCGCAGAGAGGCTCGGGAACACGAACACGGTCGCGTGACCGGCGACGGTGCTGCCCGGGGCCTTGAGAGACCCAACGCTCGGCACAGTCGCCGCATCGTACTGGAGCGGGCCATCCACGAGCATCTCGGGGCGGGCTTCCTTCACAATCTTGGTCGCTTCGCGCACGAGGTCCGCATCCGGGCCCTTGCCGCTGTTCATGGTGCTGTAGCTGAGCATCGCGACACGGCTGGGAAGGCCGAAGGCCTTAGCGGTGTCGTCGCACTGCATGGCGATTCCCGCGAGTTCCTCGGCGGTGGGGTTCAGGTTGATGGCACAGTCGCCGTAGATGTAAGTCTTGCCAGGCATGCACATGAAGAACACGGAGCTCACGGACTTGACGCCCGGGGCGCACTTGATAACCTGCAGGGCAGGGCGCAGTGTATCGGCGGTAGAGTGGATGGCACCGGAAACGAGGCCGTCGACTTCACCCATCTTGAGCATCATGGTGCCGAGCATTACGTTATCTGCAAGAGCCGCGCGGGCCTGGTCTTCGGTCATGCCCTTCGACTTGCGGAGTTCCACGAGCGTCGGAACGTACTTTTCGGCGAGTTCCGCACTCGGTTCAATAATTTCGATGTCAGCCGGGAGCTGCACGCCCTGTTCCTTCGCGACCTTCAGGATTTCTTCCTTCTTGCCCACGAGCACGGGAACCGCGATACCACGGTCGATTACGAGCTTCGCTGCCTGCACGGTACGCGGTTCGCTACCTTCGGGGAGCACAATGCGCTTCTTCGCCTTGGACGCCTTGAGGAGCAGGCCCGCACGGAACATCGCCTGGCTCGTCTTGCGTTCGGCAGGTTCAGCGGCGAGGTCCTTCGCAAGGCACTTGGGGCAATGCAGCAGGCGGCACGGGCAGAACAGGTCGGCATCCTCGCTATCGGAATAGATCTTCGCGTCGAGCGCGGTCGCGAGGGTGTCGTTGAACTTCTGGGCCATCACGTCGCTCATGCCAACAGCGCCTTCCACCACGACTGCATCCACGGAATCGAAATCCTGCTTAAGGAAGTCGGCGGCAATCTTTTCCATGAGCACGGCGGAGTTGTGCTCCTTGAGTTCGGCAACTGCCTCGGCGCCGTTCACGCAGGGCTTGTAGGTGGCGGACTTGAGGCCGGCGGCGGCAACGGCGTCGACGACTTCCTTGACTTTGGCTTCCATATTTGCGGAAGCAACCAGGTAGACTCGATTCATAGAATATCTCCGGAATAAAACTGATTGTTGAACGTGTAAAAAGTAGGTTTTAACCGCGGAAAAAATTGGGGACCTGTCCCAAAAACGGCACCCTTCGCCCCGCAGTAAACTTTTATTTACATGAATAGGCTGTTTATGCACGTTTTTTGCACGCTTATTTTAAATTGGAACCCTGCCTCCTGTTGCATTTTTACCCAAAATAAGCGATATTTATAGTATCGCCCCACTTGATTGGGATGTGTAATAAGGAGCGATTATTGTGTGGTATAAGGTTATCACTCGTGTGATTTTGTCGACGCTTGTCATGGCAATGTGCGCCATGTCACAGCCCGGGAAGAACAAGAGTTCTTCCTCGGCCGACGTTGCGTCGTCATCGTCTGTCGCCGGACCCGGCGCAGGCGGTTCTACTGTCGTTATCCGGTTCATGCCGAACTGGACCAACACCAACGCCATCTTGAACTACAAGGGCACGGAGACCCCCATGACCGCAGTCAACAACTACTGCGGCTGGTTCCAGGCGACCGTCAAGAACGCCCCCGCAAGCGGTTTCGAGGTCTTGTTCAAGCAGACCATCGGAAACACTTACGTGACCGCGGAAGGCCCGGAGAAGGTGGCGCGCGACCTGCAGCCCGTCGGGACTCCCATCAACCTCGACAGCGTCGCCGCGCTGAACGACACGCTATGGATTATCGGGAATCCCTCGGGACCCCCTGACCTGTTCTCGAAATACCCGAACCGCCTGGGCGACTGCCCGGTCAAGACGCTCTCGGTGATGATGTTCGACTGGTACGACGGCTCGAACAGGGGCGGACGAAACGGCTACGAGGCACGCGGCGTCCCCCAATACGGCGAAGGCACAAACGAAGACTTCGGCAACAGCGGATGCGGTCTCACGAAGGGAATGGTGGAGCCTACGCTCGGCAGCAACGGCGTCCCGGTCCGCGCAAGGGACTTCCCCTCCAGCTGCACGAACGCGACCCACCTCGACTACTGGTTTTTGCCCGAAGTCATCAACACCGGTGCAGACGGCAAGAAATACACGAACGCCACATGCCGCGACCTGGAACTCGAACTGACCGACGACGGATTCTGGCTCGGCCAGCGTGACGACGGCAGCAAGGAAGGCGGGTTATTCTTCCTCGACGACTTCCGCTGGCTCGACGAGGCCGGCACGGTCGAGAACGTGCATTACGATTCCATCAACGGTAACAAGGGCTTCCACAACTTCGGCTTCACCATGAAAATCCAGGCGAAGTTCGAATACGTGCCCGGCCAGTACTTCGAATTCAACGGTGACGACGACGTATGGGTGTTCATCAACAACCGTCTGGTGGTCGACATCGGCGGACAGCACACCAAGGCTTCGGGCTCGGTAGACCTCGACACGCTCGGGCTTGTCGAAGGCAAGACCTACCCGTTCCACATCTTCTACGCCGAACGCAAGCAGACGCAGTCGAACTTCATGATGCGCACCTCCATCGACCTGCGCACCGAGGCAAGCATATTCCTCACCGACACGCGCTCCACGCGGGATATCAAGAACTACGACGTATGGCAAATCGTAAAGAAGGACGCCCTCAGTTGCGACTTCTCCGCGAACGAGCTTGCAGACGTCGACACCGTGGAAGGCCCGTCCAACTACCGCCTTACCGGCGGCAACCTCGGTGAAGCGGGCGTGATGCTCGATACCGCGGGAATGTGGTTCGAGGGCATCTACATCGAAAACAACTGGTACCAGTTCAGCATCGATTCCGCACGCATCGTAGAGAACAACGGGCTTGCGCCGGGCCACTACTACCTCGAGGTCTCGCTCAAGAACAACCCCGAACAGAAGACCGGCGTGTGGATTACCATCCCGCCGTACAAGGTACCCACGCTCGTGTTCGCTACCGAGGAATGGAAGAACCTTTCATCGGAGATTTCGGGCGACACGCTACAGATCGGCCAGTGGGCATACGAGATGTACAAGGTGCAGGTGATGTTCGAGGAAGACTGGGCGCAGGTATCCATCTACAACCAGAACATCAACCTTTCTTCTAGCGACCCAAACATGAAGACGGTAGACGAGAACGGCAAGCCCATAAGCAAGGTCGTGCTCGACTCCATGGGCCGTGCCACGTTCTACGTCATCGCGAATGCACCCGTTACGGGAGCGACGCTACAGGCGAAGGGGGCGGCATCTTCTGCGGCAACATGGACCGACCTCGTGTTCAAGGAACCTCCCATACCGCGGATCTCCAGCGCGATATTCATTGACCGCAACGGCGACGGGCGCGGCGACAGCCTGCACATCAAGTTCAACAAGGAGCTCGGCGGCAAGAACAACCTCGACTCGCTCAAGTTCGCATTCGGCGAAGGCTTCCCGGTACAGACAAAAGAAAACTGGAAGGTCTCCAGCAACAATACCGAGCTTTCCATCGTATCGAGCAACAACTGCGAACCCTACAAGCTCTGCGGATTCAGTTCCCTCATCTTTACCGGCGGCAAGGAAGATATCTACACCGGAAGCATCGACACCTGGTTTACCTACACCGAAGGCGGCAAGGGCTACCACTTCCACATCGCGGCAGACCCGCTCGAAGACGGCGTGAACCCCATCGTCACGCAAGCCGTCAAGAACATCACGAAGAACGGCCACGTGCTGAGCCTCACCTTCAGCGAGGCGATCACCGAAGAGACAAGGCAATACTTCAAGGACATGTTCCGATACGTCTGCGTGCGTGGCGGCGAACAGGTCAATCCCGAAAAGCCCATGGGCATAGACAACGGGACTTCCCGCAGCACGATGGACCTGCTCTTTACCGTGACCACCTACGATGCGGTGATTCCCTCCGTAGGAGACTCTGTCGGCTTTGTCCCCGGCGTAGGAGGCTCCACCACGAATGTCGCCGAAGACATGAGCGGGGTAAAACCGCACAAGTACACCCCGATGGTGCGCATCTCGGGACAGCAGGACATGCAGATTACCGGAACCGACGTGCTCCCGCTCTCGCCGGACAACCCCATCGTGCAGGATCCGACAACCACGCAGCCTAAGCTCATCACCAACAAGGATGCCGACGCGAAACAGGTTTCCGATTCTCTCGGCGTGCAGGGGCACCTGGTCGGTTTCGACGTGGCCGAACTCATCTCGACCCAGACCGCCGAAGAAATCGCGAGCCTCGACAACCTCATCTCAACGCTGCTGAACGGAGGCAAGGACGACACCACGTACACTGTGCTCGAGATTACCAAGGAAGAATCCATCGCCCAGCTCATCGAGGCCATCCAGGCAAGCACCATCAGCGGCTTTAGCGACAAGGCCATCACCGGGTTCATGGATTCCACGATCAACGCCAGCAACTACAAGAAGAAACTGACAGGCGATGACCTCCAGCTGTTCGAAGAATACGTGCAGCGCGGAATCGAAGCGAGCCGAGACACCATCGTGAACATCACGACCGCGGCCGACATGGATGTCAGTTCGCTGTTCCAGGACATTATCGACGGGACCATTTCCGCGAAAGAACTGAAGAAGAACGGCGTGAGCGAAGAGGTAATCGAGGCCATCAAGAACGGGACGATTACCGCAAGCAACATCGACCGCTACCGCGACGGGACGCTCTCGCTCGTCACGCCCGACGACGTGAAGCTTGTTTACGAGACCAAGTACTACTCGCACCTCGGCAACTACGTGGGCGGATCCTCGGGATCCATCCTCTGCTCCGACAAGGAAATCTATGGCGACGCGGGATGCCTCGCGAACCCGGGCAACCTGTTCCTCGCATGGAACATGCGCGCCGACGACGGACGGCTCGTCGGAACGGGCGCCTACATTGCGCGCCTGCACCTGAAAGTCGTCGTCGGGAAGAAGACCGCAACGAACATCACGCGCGACCTCCTGTGGGGCGTGCGCCGCGGAGGAAACAACGGCATCAACCTGGGAGATATCCTGAACGAAAAGAAGAAAAAGTAGCATTACGGAACCTTTTTTCCCTACTGTAAATTTCTGTTAACCAAAGATACACGAAAAATGGCCATTTTTCGTGTATCTCCTTGTGTTGTAAACAATTATATGGTTGCATTTTCGTTTACAATAAGGCATATTTAAGGTATAGTCTATTAATGGGATGTTAAAGGAGTAACAACCGTGTGGTACAAGTCTATCACTAGAGTTTTATTGTTGACGCTTTTTGCGGTAGTGTGCGCTATGTCACAGCCAGAGGGTGGCCGCAGCTCAACAACGGTAATCCGGTTCATGCCGAACTGGTCCAATACCAATGCTATCCTAATCTACAACGGAACAGAAACCATCATGACCGCAGTCAAGAACTACTGCGGCTGGTTCGAGACCAAGGTGAAGGACACGCCCGCCTCCGGGTTCGAGGTGACCTTCAAGCAGACCATCGGCAACACCTACGTGACTGCCGACGGACCCGAGATCGTCCCGTCCGGATCGCTCCCCGTCGGGGCCCCGATTTCGCTCGACACGCTCAAGGCCAAAGGCGACACGCTGTGGATTATCGCAAACCCCGTGGACGCACCCGAACTCTACGCGGCATATCCGAACCGCCTGGGCGAGTGCCCCGTGAGGATCCTCTCGGTGATGATGTTCGACTGGCTGCACGGTGAAGGATGCGACGGAATAGAATGCAAGGACAGCAAGCCCTACGCGAACGGCGCGAAGGACGTTTATTTCAACGACCCCATCTACGCCATCAGCAACGACTTCGGTAGCGGCGGCTGCAGCGGATCGTACAACAACTACCAGAACAACGCGAAGGACCAGCACAACACAAGCTACATGTCGGGCATGGTAGAACAGCAGCTGGGCGCAAACGGCGCACCGGTTCGCGCACACGACTTCCCCGAGCACTGTCTCCTCACCGAGCACCTCGACTACTGGTTCCAGCCCCTCGTCATCGGCAAGGACGCCGCCGGCAAGCAGTACACGAACGCCACCTGCCGCGACGTGGAACTCAAGTTGACCGACAAGGGATTCTGGGAAGGCAAGAAGGACGGCAGCAGCAAGGAAGGCGGGTTCTTCCTGCTCGACGACTTTGAATTTCTTGACGATGCGAAGACCGTAAAGAACATCTTCTTCGACACGGGGACCAAGGCCAAGGACGGCAAGAACCACAACTTCGGCTTCACCATGAAGGTGCAGGCGAAGTTCGAATACGTGAAGGGCCAGGAATTCGAGTTCTTCGGCGACGACGACGTGTGGGTGTTCATCAACAGGCGCCTGGTGGTCGACCTCGGCGGACAGCACAGCCAGGTGCGCGGCTCCGTGAACCTCGATACGCTCGGGCTCGTCGAGGGCCAGGAATACCCGTTCCACATCTTCTACGTGGAACGCCACACCGGTTCTTCCAACTTCATGATGCGCACGTCCATGGACCTGCACACCGACGCAAGCATATTCCTCACCGACACGCGCTCGACGCCACTGCTCAAGAACTACGACGTGTGGCAGATCGTGAAGAAGGACGCTCTCTCCTGCAACTTCGACATGAACGAAGGCGCACAGGTCGATACCGTGGAAGGCCCCTCCAACTACCGTCTCACCGGCGGCAACCTCGGCGAAGCGGGCGTGCTGCTCGACAAGACCGGCGAGTGGTGGTTCGAAGGCATCTACATCGAGGACACCTGGGACAAGTTCAGCATCGACTCCGCACGCATCGTGGAGAACAACGCGCTCGCCCCCGGCCACTACTATCTCGAAGTTTCACTCAAGAGCAATCCCGAACAGAAGGCCGGAGTCTGGATTACCATTCCGCCCTACAAGGTTCCCACGCTCGTGTTCGCGACAGAAAACTGGAAAGAGCTCGGCTCCCAGGTTCTCGGCGACACGCTACAGATTGGCGAATGGGCCTACGAGACCTACAAGGTGCAGGTGATGTTCGAGGAAGAGTGGGCGACAGTCACCCTCTACAACCAGAACATCAGCCTCTCCTCCTCCGACCCGCAGATGAGCATCCTCAACGAAGAAGGCAAGCCCATCAGCAAGGTCGTTCTCGATTCTACAGGAAGGGCGACCTTCTACGTCCGCGCAAACACTCCCATTACGGGTGCGACCTTGCAGGCCAAAGGAACGGCGGCATCGGCGGCGACATGGAGCAACCTAATATTCAAGGAACCGCCCATCCCGAGGATTACCTCTGCCAAGATATTCGACCGCAACGGCGACGGACGGGGCGACAGCGTGTGCATCAAGTTCAACAAGGAACTCGGCGGCAAGAGCAGCCTCGACTCGCTCAAGTTCGCGTTCGGCGAAGGATTCCCGGTGCAGAAGAAAGGCGCCTGGAAGACCCACAACAACAATACGGAAATCACCATCGTCTCCAGCGAGACCTGTGAGCCCTACAAGTCATGCGGCTTCAGCTCGCTCGTGTTCACCGGCGGCAAGGACGACGTCTACACGGGCGCCGTCGACACCTGGTTCACCTACACCGAAGGCGGCAAGGAATACAACTTCCACATCAACGCGGACCCGCTCGAAGACGGCGTGAACCCGATTGTCACGCAGGCAGTCAAGAGCATCACGAAGAACGGCCACGTGCTGAGCCTCACCTTCAGCGAGGCCATCACCGACGAGACCAAGGATTACTACAAGGAGATGTTCAACTACGTGTGCGTCCGCGCCGGCGAAGTTGTAGATCCGGACAAGCCTATCGGATACGACAACGGCAGCAACCGGAGCAAGATGGACCTCCTGTTCTCCATGGCCACCTACGACGCGATTGTCCCCTCCGTGGGAGACTCCGTCGGATTTGTGCCCGGCGTGGGTGGCTCCACCGTCAATGTCGCCGAAGACATGAGCCAGAACAAGCCGCACAAGTACACCCCGAAGGTAAGAATCTCGGGCGACCAGGAAATGGAAATCACGGGTCCCGATGTCCGCGGAATCAATCCCGACAACCCGATTATCAAGGATACGACCACGACGCAAACATTCCTCGTCACGAACAAGGATGTCGACGCCAAGTATGTTTCCGACTCTCTCGGCGTCCATGGGCACCTCATCGGTTTCGATGTCGCGGAACTCATCTCCTCGCAGACGGCCGAAGAGATTGCGGCACTCGACGCCCTCATCACGGAACTCCTGAACGGGGGCAAGGACGACACCACCATCACGGTCACGGAGATATCGCGCGAGGAAGCCACCACGCAGCTGATTGAGCTTATCAAGGAAAGCCAGGTGACCGGATTCAGCGACGAAGTGTTCAACGGGATTCTCGAAGGGACCATCACCGCCGACAACTACAAGACCAAGCTCAAAGGCGATGACCTCGCGCTCTTCAACGAATACGTGGAAAGCGGCATCGAGGCGAGCCGCGACACGGTCTACGACATCAAGTCCGCCGCCGACAAGAACATCGGGAGCCTCTTCCAGGATATCATCGACGGGACCATCACCGAAAAGGAACTCAAGAAAAACGGCGTGAGCGACGAAGTAATCGAGGCCATCAAGAACGGCACCATCACGGCAAGCAATATCGACCAGTACCGCGACGGCACCCTGAACCTCGTCTCACCCGACGACGTAAAGCTCCAGTACGAGACAAAGTACTTCACGCACCTCGGCCACTACGTGGGCGGGTCCTCCGGCGTCATCATGTGCTCCGACAAGTCCGTCTACGGCGAAGAAGGATGCCTCGTGAACAACGGCAACCTCTTCCTCTCCTGGAACATGCGTTCGGACAACGGCCGCCTCGCGGGAACGGGCGTCTACATCGCGCGCCTGCACATGAAGATTATCGTCGGCAAGAAGACCGCATCGAACATCACGCGCGACCTGCTCTGGGGCGTGCGCCGCGGCGGCAAGAACGAGATTGACCTCGGCTCGATGCTTCCGAAATCTTCCAAGAAATCCCGCAAGAAATAATATTCTCTCTCATTGAAAATTAAGGGCTTGCGGTCTTGCCGCAAGCCCTTAAATTATCACCCGGGGATTATCCTATACAAAGTTGTACAGGTCGGTGATATCCTCGTTGTTCTTGTCGTACACCCAGAACTGGTTCGTATGCGCATGATCGTCTTCCACGAGGTTGATCTTCATGCCGTGCTTGTATTCCAGGTAATGGAACATACGGCCGAGGTCCTTGCAGAACACATCGACAAGCGGCGTGCTCACCACGAGGGTCACTTCGCGAAGCTTGCCCTTCGCACGGGCGCGGGCGAGCCAGCGGTCAATCATGCCGAGCGTAGATTCGAGAGTCGGGATACGGCCACCGCCATGGCAGACAGGGCAGAGTTCCGTCTTCTCGGTCATCAGGTTCACGCGGACGCGCTTGCGGGTCACTTCCATGAGGCCGAACTGGCTGATGGGAGCCGGGCTGATGGGAGCCTTGTCGCGGCGGATAGCCTTGCGGAATTCCTGGTACACCGCCTCGCGGTCGGCATCGGTCTCCATGTCGATGAAGTCGATGATGATGAGGCCGCCCACATCGCGGAGGCGCAGCTGCTTCGCAATCTCGTGGCAGGCGTCGATGTTTGTTTCGAGGATGATCTTGCTCTGGTCCTTGCCGTGCACCTTCGGTCCGGTGTTCACGTCGATGGAAACTAGCGCCTCGGTCTGTTCGATGACGAGGTTGCCACCGCGCGGAAGCGGGACCTGGCGCTGCAGGGAGCGCGCATAGTCGTTCTCGATCTTGAAGTATTCGAACAGGCTCTCGCTAGAGCTCCAGAGCTTCACCTTGTCGAGCTTGTCCGGAGAAAGCACCTTGAGGTAATCACGGAGGGCAAAGTATTCGTCGCGGTTGTCGATATACACGTAGTCCGTGTTCTCGCCGAAGTATTCGCGAACAGTCTGCTCGATGGAATCGGATTCCTCGTAGATGCACGTTTCGGCAGGCATGGTCTCGAAGTTGTACTTCGTCTGTTCCCACTTGCTCTCGAGTTCGCGCATCTGCTTGCTGATTTCGAATTCGGATTCGTTCAGGCCGTTGGTACGCACGATGTAGCCCACGTCGCGGCCCTTGAGGCGGCGGACCACCTTCTTGAACTCGCGGCGTTTGGACGGGTCGCGCAGCTGCTTGGTCACGCCGATGAAGTTCGTCCCCGGCATGCACACCAGGAAGCGGCCCGCAAAGCTCAGGTGCGTCGTCAGACGGGCGCCCTTGGTGCTAATCGGTTCCTTCACGACCTGGACCATGATTTCCTGGCCTTCCTTCAAGATCTCGTCGATGGAGACCTCCTTGGAAGAACCGCCCTCGTCGTCATCGTCGCCATATTCGCGGCGAAGCGACTCGTTCCTGTCCATGGCGTCGTCCTGATGGAGGAACCCGGCCTTCTCGAGGCCGATATCGATGAACGCGGCCTTCAGGGCGGGGAGCACCTTCTGGACGACTCCCTTGTAAATATTGCCCAGGACTCGAGTAGACGAGACGCTCTCCACGACAAGTTCCGCAAGGTCGCCGTCTTCCATGATAGCGATGCGCTTCTCGTAAGGTGTCTTGCTAATCAAAATCCCACGCTTACACTTATTTGCCATAAAACTCCTAGAAGTAAATGCAAAACCAATAAAACTTATAAATCCCTAAAAAGCCCTCCAAAAGTATGGAGCGCTTCCGAGTCCCGGGGGATTCCTTGCGGAAAGTACCGAAATTCCACCCCACGGAACCTAGAGAGCCAAAATATAACAAGACAGGAAGCTTTAGGTAGGATTGGGCCGCCCTTTACAAGGACAAAACGCCCTCTTTCGAGGCGCTAACCGCCCAAATGGGTCGGCGGATTGCTCGCGCTGCTCCTGATGGCGGCCTTCTTCTTTTCGACAATCGCATCCGCAATGGAGCGAGCCTTCTCGACAAGCCACAGCCACGACTGGGAGCCTTCCGAATAATCAGCCTCGCCGAACATCTGCACACGGTTGTCCCTGCGAAGGGCGTCGACCTGCTTGAACGCGCGGACGTTGCCCTTGGGATAGACGGCGAAGGTGGCGCCGCCATTGTAGTTCAGGATGCTGAACGCAGGCACGTCGGAAGGGCCGTCGGCGATATAGACCATGTTCTCGAAGGGAACGCGGCGGCTCTCGCGAGCGATGGACGAGTTCACGTCAATCGTATCGGGATACTTGTTGCTTCCCTTGTTGATTTCGAAGAGGTAGCGCGTCTTGGAGGTGTTGTCGAGAGCGCAGGCGACCTGGGTAATCTCACGGTCCGGAACCAGGCCGAGTTCCGCGGCAGACGCACTCGATTTCAGGTCCCCGGCCGCATCCAGGAACCCGGGTTGCAAAGCATCCTCGATGAACTCGCAGCCGTAGATGCCGTCGACATAGGGCGCAATGGCACTCCCGCGAATCGTCTCCGCGAAGCCGGTACTAACAACATAATGTTCCAGACGGATATCGAACGCCTTGTATTTCGGGTCTTCGGCGATAAGCTTCTTCATGTCGCCGAAAAACTGCGGGAGGCCCGGATAAAACACGAGCTCCTTGCCGAACTCGCGAAGCCGGGCGTTGTTGAGTCCCTTGAACAGGCCCGCCTTCACATAGGTGAGGATGTGGTTCAGGTAGCTCGTATCAGCATTGACGGATATGCCCTGCGCGGCATAGCGTTCCCTGAGGGCGTTCGCCTCGTCCCAAAAAATTTTTCCGTCCACGCCGTAATAGCGGAAGAGCGGTTCTTGCATGTAAGAACTGATGAGCGTCTTGTCGCAGTCCCAGACCATCGCGATTACATTCTGTTCAAACGGAGCCTGTTTCATTCCCGCACCTCGCCTTGACGTTACTTTGTTATAAAATAGTCTTCCGGATTTACGGGCACGCCATTCACGCGAATCTCGTAATGAAGCCCGACTCCGGATTCGCGACCGCTCTCGTTCACAATGGCAATCGGGGAACCGCGATGGACGCGTTCGCCTTGCTGTACCAGCGACTGGCCCAAGTGCGCATAAAAAGTCTTGACCCCGGGCGTATGTTCGATTTTGACCGAGAGCCCGAAGCCTCGATGAGAACGCACCTCGGCCACCACTCCCGCACCGGTCGCGTAGACCGTATCCCCCACATCGGCGACAAAATCTATTCCGCGGTGTGGCAGGTCTATTTCGGTAAACGGGTCATGGATCATCTCGAAGCGGTTCCTGACAGCATGGCCGTTCTTGAGCGGATGCAACACCGGAATCGATGCGGCAAGAGCAGGATTCTTCTCGACTCCATTAAGCAGGTTCTTGAAGGTCGTCTCGATTTCACGGATACTTTTCCGTGGGTACAGGCCATTCGCACCGTCGTCGGCCAAGGCATCATCGAGCGTGAACCCGAGCCCGCTGAGCTTGACGGTACTGTCGCGCAGGAGCTTGGTTTCTTCTGCACGGAGAATCGTCTCGTCCACCGATTCGCGAACCTTCTTTATCTCGCGGGAGATACCCCTATTCTGGCGATACACGGATACGGCGTCGCCATCGGCGACACTGTCCACAATCTTCACGGGAGAAAAAAGCACGAACCCCACGACGGCAAGCACGAAGCATATCCCCATGACAACAAGCCGCATCGGGCTCACGCGGAAGCTCTTGCTGCCGGACGTCCTTTCGGAGAAGGTATGTATCTCAATCTTTCGCACAGGCTACGGACGCTCCCCGGCAATCTTCTTTTCGAGATCCTCGATACGCCGCTTGCCCTCCTCGATTTCGCCCAGGAGTTCCACAACGGCCGGATCGTCCTTGATTGTCCCGAGCAGGTCCCCGCGGACCGCCTGGTACAGCTTCTGGCCCAGGGACTGGAACCTGGTTTTCAGGCGGCTTTCTTCCGTCGCCAGTTCAACCCTCGCCAAAGCGGAGCCCGCAAGGTCCTTCGCCTTGGTTTTGAGCTTATTTATTGCCGTTTCGTTCATGTTCCTTTCCTCTTTCGCCTCTAAAAAATAGTAGTTTTTCACTGTTAAAATCAACGGAGACACAACATGAGTCGAAGCGAACGCAGACGCGCAAAGCAGAATGCAAAGAATTTCGTGCCAAAGAAAAGCAATTCCATGAACAAGTGGGTGATCGTGGCTTTGGCCGTTATCGCAGTCGTATTCTTTGTCGGTACGACTATTATCCAAAGAGGTGCCTAAAAAATGAAGTTCGTTATTGAAAAAACCGTTTTCCAGGATGTACTGCAGGCAGCCATCAACGCCGTCCCCAACAAGTCCACCATCCAAATTCTCAACAACTTCGCGCTGCGCCTCGAAGGCAACTTCCTCGAAGTGAGCGCGACCGACTTGAACCTCGGTATCAGGGTCAAGGTCGAAGTCCAGGGCGAACGCGACGGTTCCGTGGTCATCAACGCACGCAAGCTTCTCGAACTCATCAAGAGCCTCGTCGACCCGAGCATCACGACCGTATCCGTCGACGTGCAGGACTTCCTCGCCACCATCCAGTGGAGCGAACGCGGCAAGGCCTCCATCACCGGTTTTGACGCAAGCGACTTTCCGCCGTTCCCCGAAGTTGCCGAGGGCGAATCCCTGAGCTTCGCCGCTAGCGAACTTGCATTCCTCGCCGAGAAGACGACCTTCGCCTGCTCGACCGATGCCATCCGCCTCAACCTGAACGGCGTATTCCTCGAAGCGAAGGACGGCACCGTCTCTATGATTGCGACCGACGGTCACCGTCTGGGCCGTGCCTCCATCGACCAGGAAGGCGCGAACCTCACGAACGGCGCCATCATCCCGAAGAAGGCACTCCAGCTTATCCTCAATATGGCGAAGTCCGACGCGACCATCGAAATCCGCACGTCGGCCACGCACATCCTCTTCAACACCGGATCCACGCAGGTCATCTCGAAGCTCTTCGAAGGCCCGTACCCGAACTACCGTGCCGTGATCCCGCAGAACTTCGAACGCACCGTGCAGATGAACACGACCGAGTTCCTGAACAAGATGAGGAGCGTGCTCTCGATGGCGAACGCCCGCACCCACAAGGTGCGCCTGCAGATCGACGGCAACACCATGGAACTTTCCGCAAGCGACCCGGATGTCGGCGGCGATTCCCGCGAAGCCATCGCGGTGACGCACAACGGCGAAGGCAACTTCAGCATCGGGTTCGATGGCCGCTACCTCACCGAAATCTTCGGCATGTGCAAGAGCGAAGAAGCCATCATGAAGATGAACAACCCGATTGGCGCCTGCATCATCGAACCGGTGGGCGACAACCTCGGGTTCAGCTTCCTCCTGATGCCGACGCATCTGAACGACGACTAACAGTCCAGACAGGCTGTTACGTATACAGATAAACTAAAAACAGGGTGCCGCACGAGCGGGACCCGTTTTTGTGCCGTCCTGATTTTACGGAGAATTATCAAAAAAGCCAAACCCTTTTGTGGGAAAAAAGATTATTTTAAAAATATGACATTGATGATAATCCAACTCCTGGTTGTGCTTCTCGCACTCTACGTGGGTTCCCGTTACGGGAGCCTTGCCCTCGGCGCGATTTCGGGAATCGGCCTTGCCATCCTCGTACTCGGCTTCGGCCTGCAGCCCGGCAAGCCGCCTACCGACGTTATCTACATCATCATCGCGGCGGTGACCTGCGCCGGCATATTGCAGGCATCGGGCGGCATGGATTGGCTGATCCAGATTGCGGAAAGGCTCCTGCGCAAGCATCCGAACCACATCACCATTTTGGCCCCGCTCTGCACGTTCTTCCTCACGGTTCTCGTAGGCACCGGCCACGTGGTTTACACCCTCATGCCGATTATCTGCGATATCTCACTCAAGAAGGGAATCCGTCCGGAACGCCCGTGCGCCGTAGCTTCGGTCGCTTCGCAGGTCGGTATCACCTGCTCGCCCATTGCAGCAGCCGTCGCCTCGTTCGTCATCATCTCAAACGCAAACGGGTTCAACATCAACAACCTGCAGGTCATCGCGATTACGATTCCCGCATGCCTTTGCGGGCTCATGGCCGCGGCAGCCGTTTCGTACAGGCGCGGGCTCGACCTCGACAAGGACCCGGCATTCCAGGCGCGCCTCAAGGACCCGCAAATGAAGGAATACATGTACGGGAATACCGCTTCCGTGCTCGACAAGGAAGTCTCCAAGGAAGCGAAGCGCGCCGTGTTCATTTTCCTCGGTGCCCTCGCCGTCATCGTATTCTTCTCCATTATGCAGATTGCGGGCCACGACATTCGCCCCAAGTTCCCTACAGGTAAAGTAATTGACGGCGTGGCGCAAATGAAGCCGCTCGCCATGAACATCATCATCCAAATTGTGATGATTGCTGCGGCCGCGTTCATGGTTATTTTCTGCAAGGCAGCCCCCAAGAAGGCCGTGGCGGGCGCCGTGTGGCAAAGCGGCATGGTCGCCGTCGTCGCCATTTACGGGATTGCTTGGCTTGCCGACACCTACTTCGCAAACTACATGGACGTGATGCAGGGCGGCCTCAAAGACATCGTGCAACATTACCCATGGGCAATCGCGTTTGCGTTCTTCGCGGTGAGTGTGCTCATCAACTCGCAGGGTGCGGTGGTGGTTGCCATGCTCCCGCTCGCCTATAGCCTCGGCATCGAAGGCCCTGTGCTCCTGGGCGTGCTCCCGAGCGTGTACGGGTACTTCTTTATCCCGAACTACCCCTCCGATATCGCGACCGTGAACTTCGACCGCTCGGGCACAACCGTCATCGGCAAGTACCTGCTGAACCACAGCTTTATGCGGCCGGGCCTCGTGAGCGTCGTCGTCTCGACAATCGTGGGTACACTGCTCGTGAAGCTGTTCTACTAGAATGCGCCCTACCACCTATAATTTTATATTATAGATGAAATGGCAAACGCAATCCGCAAACGCATCAGCAAGAAGATTACCAAGGCGCTGCACGACTTCAATCTGATTGAAGACGGCGACAAGGTGCTCGTTGCCGTAAGTGGCGGCAAGGATTCGAGCGTGCTGCTGATGGAACTCGCAAACCGCATGGGCAAGTTTTTGCCGAACTGCGAAATCGGTGCGATACATATCCAGAGCGATTTTGCCGACAAGGCCCCGCGCGAATTTCTGCAACGGATGGCAGAACAGTACCCGCAGATTCCGTTTTACTTCAAGGACGTGGCGGTAGAAGGCCGCCTCAAGGAAGGGCGCAGCCTCAACTGCTATTGGTGCAGCACGCAGCGCCGCACCGAGCTCATCAAGTTCGCCCGCGAAAACGGCTACAACAAGATTGCGCTCGGCCACCACATGGACGACATCGTGGAAACGCTCCTGATGAACATGCTGTACAAGGGCGAGTTCAGCGGCATGCCCCCGATGGTACCCTACGAAAAGTACCCGTGCAGCATTATACGCCCGCTTTGCTACTGCGAAGAGAGCGAGATTATCGAATATGCAGAGGACGCGGACATCCGCAAGTTCACCTGCACCTGCGAGTTTTCAAAGGCGAGCCACCGCAAGACAATACGCGAAGAAATCAAGAGCCTCACCAAGGGCAATTCCACCCTCAAGGCTAATTTATTCGAAAGCATGCGGAATATCCGCATGGACTACTTGCTATAGGCGCTCGCGGAGTTTATTCAACCGCAAGACATCTACTGCGCCGCTTGCGCGGCCTTGATACAGCGCACGGAACGGAAGTCCCCCTTGGGGAAGGCGTTCATGCTTGCGGCCTTGCTGCTGAAATCGAGGAACAGGTAATACGCAAGATCGTCGGGCGTCGTCGAAGCACTCCAGAAATAGGCGTAGCCGCCGATGCCATCGTATTTCTCACCGCGATAGCCCGCGGGGAGCGCGCCAAAGCCGAGCGCGTCGGTGCCGTTCCCCTTCTTGAACCACCCGCCGGTGGATTTCAGTTTTTCTCCCGCGACTGCCATGCCGCTCGCAAAATCCGCGCCGCCCGCCTCCGTAATTAGCGATGCAAAGTCCGCGCTGTCCGGGAGGCTCCAGCCTTCGGGGCATGCTGCGCGCGCATCGTCCCAAGTGTAGAGCCGCCCATACTTATCGCAGTTGCGGCTGTCGCCCTCGGGACACACGCTCCCCTCGGTTGCGAAATTCAGGTTCTCCGCAAACCAGGTGAGGCCACCAATCTTTACTACGTCGTAGCTCTGGCCATCGCGCGGGTCGGTGAACGACTCGGAGCAGGCGATAAACAGCACCGATACAAGAAGGCAAGGCAGGTATAAAACGCGACGCATAGGAGAAAAAATAATAAATGATTTATATTTTAGTTGAAATATTTTATAGGCGGTATTTATGCTGATAGAAAAGATTGCATCCCCTGCTGATGTGAAAAAGATGGACATGGAAAGCCTCAAGGCGCTCGCGGCAGAAATCCGCACGGCACTTTTGAACAAGATTTCAAAATGCGGTGGTCATTTGGCTCCGAACCTCGGATTCGTTGATGCGACCATCGCATTGCATTATGTATTCGAATCGCCCAAGGACAAGATTGTCTACGATGTAAGCCACCAGAGCTACACCCACAAGATTTTGACAGGCCGCGCCGAAGCGTTCCTGAATCCGGAAAAGTACTGGAGCGTTACCGGCTACACCGAACCTTGCGAAAGCGAACACGACCATTTCATGATTGGCCACACTTCGACTTCCGTGAGCCTTGCACTCGGGCTTGCAACTGCCCGCGACATCAAGGGCGAAAAGGGCAACGTCATCGCCGTCATCGGCGACGGTTCGCTCAGCGGCGGCGAAGCGTTCGAAGGTCTCGACAATGCGGGCGAATACGCGACGAACTTTATCGTGGTCGTAAACGATAACGAAATGTCCATCGCCGAAAACCATGGCGGACTTTACGGGAGTTTGGCCGAGCTCCGCAGAACGCAAGGCAAGAGCGAAAACAATTACTTCAAGAGCCTCGGCTTTGACTACCTGTATGTAGAACAAGGTAACGACATCGAATCGCTCA
>NZ_DFLC01000033.1:32772-42727 GCF_002374005.1 Fibrobacter sp. UBA3629
ACGCTCAAGGGCAAGGGCTACAGCTTCGCCGAAAACGCGAAGGAAGGATTCCACTGGGCAGCACCGTTTGATATCCCCACCGGCGTGGTGAACTGGGGCAACGGTGAATCGTACGGCAACATTCTCGGCGACTACCTGATGAAAAAAATCAAAGCCGACCCGAAAGTCGTCGTAATCCATTCCGCGGTGCCCGCAGGTATCGGATTCTTTGCCGACCGCCGTAAAGAAGCGGGCAAGCAATTCATTGACGTGGGCATCGCCGAAGAACACGCCGTCGCACTCGCCTCCGGACTTGCCAAAGGCGGCGCAAAGCCCGTGTACAGCACGCACAGCACGTTTATCCAGCGCACCTACGACCAGCTCTCGCAAGACCTGTGTGCGAACAACAACCCGGCCACACTGCTCATTACCATGTCCGGCGCCGACGGCATGAACGATACCACACACCTCTGCATTTTCGACATCCCGATGATGAGCAACATCCCGAACCTGGTGTATCTTTGCCCCACCTGCGTAGAAGAGGCCATTGCCATGATGGATTACGCGATTGACCAGACGGAACACCCGATGGCCATCCGCATCCCGAACGGGGTCGTGCACAGGAACGTCGCGTTCGACAAGGATTACTCCAAGTTGAATACATACAAAGTAGACAAGCGCGGAAGCAAGGTTGCGCTCATCGGTCTCGGGAGCTATTACGCCCTCGCTGAAGAAGCCGCAGCAGAACTTGCGAAGTCGGGAATCGACGCGACGATTGTCAACCCGCGATTTGCAACAGGTGTAGATTGCGAAGTGTTGAACGGATTGAGCGCCGACCATCAAGTTGTCGTGACACTCGAAAACGGCGTGATTGACGGCGGTTTTGGCGAGAAGATTGCCCGCTTCTACGGCAACAGCGACATGCGCGTACTCGTGAAAGGCCTCAAGAAGGAATTCTACGACAAGGTCCCTTACGGTGAGCTCATGGAAAGGAACCGCCTCACGCCCAGGCAGATTGCGGAAGATGTGCTGGCGGTGGTGAGGTAGTTGAGATCTTAAGGACATAAAATTACGGAGATGTGAAGTGCCACTTCATATCTCCGTAAAAAAGTGGCCAAATTTCGCAAATTTCGGCATTCATCTAAAAAAATGTCCGTTCATGTCAGTTATTCATCTAAAAAAGTGTCGAATTTATCAATTTATTCGTCCGAAAAAATGTATATTTAAGGTATGGAACGACTGCTTTACAGAGATTTGTTGGTGTGGAAGGCCTCTAAACACCGAAAACCGCTTATCTTGAACGGGGCGCGTCAGGTTGGAAAAACCTGGCTTCTCAAGGAATTTGGACAGCGTGAATACGGATCTGTCGCCTATATCAACTGTGAAAAAGCAGTAAATCTAGATGATGTTTTTGAAAATTTTGACACCAAGCGCCTGGTGCGTTCACTTTCGGCGCTTTCTGGAGTGGACATTCGGCCCGAAAAAACTCTGATTATATTGGACGAAATCCAGGAGTTTCCTAGAGCGCTGACAAGCCTCAAGTATTTTTGTGAAGATGCTCCTGAATATCACGTTGTCGTTGCCGGTTCCTTGCTCGGTATCGCGCTCCATGCAGGAATATCTTTCCCTGTAGGCAAGGTAGATTTTTTAAGGCTCTATCCCCTAACATTTGAAGAGTTCCTGCTAGCGAACAAAAAGGAAATCGCTGTAGAAGTTCTGAACAAAAAGGACTGGGAGACGCTTAAATCGCTTTCGACGATGTTCGTGGAACTTTTGCGTCAATACTATTATGTAGGCGGGATGCCTGCCGTAGTGTCCGCATTCCTTGAAGGGAGCGGCCCTGCAGAAGTCCGTAAATTACAAAAGCAAATTCTTGCTGATTACGAGAATGATTTTTCAAAACACTCTCCTCCGCACGAACACGCGAGAATCAAAATGATTTGGGATTCCATTCCGCGCCAGTTGTCGAAAGAGAACAAGAAATTTCTATATAGCGAATTGAAAAAAGGCGAACGAGCATCCAAATATGAACTAGCATTGCAATGGCTTTTAGATGCGGGCCTCGTGTACAAAATCCAGCGTGTAAACAAAGTGCAAATGCCTCTCCGCTTTTACGAAGAACCAACCATTTATAAACTATTCATGCTAGATGTTGGGTTATTGGGAGCACAAATGGATGTGAGTGCCGAAAAGGTGCTTATCGGAGAAAAAATCTTTTCGGAGTATAGCGGCGCCTTTGCCGAGGAATACGTCTTGACTCAGCTTATGGCAATGGAGAAATTTGTTCGTTATTACTCTACAAACGATTCCCAAGTGGAACTGGATTTTGTTGTGCAGACAAATGACCGCGTCATTCCTGTTGAAGTCAAGGCCGAAGAAAACGTTCGTTCAAAATCGCTGAGAACCTTTATTGAACGCAATAGTGATTTAGTGGGACTCCGCTTCTCAATGAAACCCTACATAAACCAGCAATGGATGGAGAATGTTCCGCTATTTGCCGTGCAGGGATATTTTAAGGATAATTAGGAATATCGCAAAACTCCCCGAGCGTGGAGCCGGGGAGAGGTTCACTTGGTCGTTAGGAAAATATCATTCTAGATGGTTTCCGCGAGCTTCTGCATCTTCTCGAAATCGTGGGTGGGATTGTCGACCACTTCGGGGATGCCGAAAGCGTCCTCTTTCAGGGTGAGGCCGTACTGCCCGATATCTTCGGCAAGTTTCGTACCTGCGTAGACCTGCAGGGGGAACGCCCCCACCTTCCCGACACCGTAGCTCTTGACAATCCCGATATCGCGAGCGAAGGAACTGTAGGTCTGCAGCGGAAGCCCGTAAATCAGGGTGACCATAGTCGCGATACCAAGTTCCCTGCAACAGTCCAGCTTTTTGCGAAGCTGGGCTTCGGTCTTGCTGCCACCACGCTGGATAGTCTTCAGCACGTTCGGATCAAGGCTCTGCACGCCTATCTCGAAAATCACGTTCGGGTTCTGCGACGCCTCTTCCATAAAGTGGTCCATCAGCAGTTCCGGGCGAATCTGCAGCGTGACCTTTCCGGAAAAACCGACCTTGCGGATAAGCTTCAGGTACTGTTCCCCGAGCCCCTCGTGATCGTTGAAGAGCGGGTCCAGAACGTTCAGCTTTTTCACCCCGCGTTCCTTGAACAACTTGAGCTCGTCGAGATGGCGCTCGTAATTGTCGATGCGGTACACCTTGCCCGAATGCGTATCGCGATGCTTGCAGAAGGAACAGCGGAAAAGGCAACCGCGGCGGGTTTCGGCACGCACGGTATCGATACCGCCATCAAGGGAGATGGCCCCCGAAAGGTAGGGCGACTCGAGTTCCCCGAACCTGGGCAAGTCTATCACGTGGGCAACGCCCTGGTTGATATAGCGGCGCAAGTTCGCGAATATCTTTTCGCCATAACTGAGCGTGAACATATCCGCGAACGGAAAGCGTCTGCGGAGTACCTCTTCACTCCCGAAAATGGAGGCTCCCCCTAGCATGATGAAGATGTCCGGGCCACGCCGACGAAGTTCTGCGCCGGCGAGCGCGACCATTCTCTCGCACCAACCGAAAACGCTGAATGCGACCACGTTGTACCCGCCGATGAGCGCCCTGGTGACAATCTCGTCCGCAGCGAGACCCCAGTCGATATCGAAGTCGCCGTTCGCCTTTTGAAAACGGTTCAGGTCGCTGGTGAACACGTCGAGCGTGTCGCCTGCATTGGCCGGGCTGTTCCGGAACGCGGAGACAAGGCAGCTTGCGCCATAGGCGTCGCGCGGCTCGTTTTTGCGGCAGAAATTGCTACTCACGAGCATCACGCGAAGCGGTGTGTGAAAGAATGGGTGTACCATGGGGGCCTCCGTTTTTTACTATCATGGTCTACTCAACCAGATTTTTCCCAATGGGTCTTCGGAACCCAAGCCATCAACACGGAAAAAGAAATCGTTATCAACAAGAATGGGCTTGTATTCCAATTCCCACTTAGTCACCTCACTTTGATCATTCCAGTAAATAACTGGGTCTTCTTCCGCTTTAAGGCTATACCATCGCCTTTTATTGAGATTGTATAGAACGCTAAGATCAAACACATGGTTGGAGCGATAGGTGAGCCAAACATGGCAATCCAAAGATTTTTCGTACACTCGCCCCTCTTCTATAATTTTCTGAAGGCTTTCCGTGCTGACCTTATACATCCACTCACCCCTAAACGCAACATCCCCAATAGTCAGGCTTACCTCATCCTCCGCGTAATTCGCCTGCAATATGGCAGTCATCATAGCGCTGCAAGACACATTGTGGCACGCACTTTCTGGCGCGCCACGAGTATACAACCAGCTCATTAAAAATTGGTGCGTAAACTCATGAAAATCACGGCTATTTTGATGAGCCCGCTCCAATCCGAATCCTGCCAAGTCTTGATAGCGTACCCTAGCCTGCTCAGCAGGCACAAATTTGGCCCTATTCTGAAAAGCCTGAAGAAAATCGTCTCTATATGACATAATTACTCCTTTTTAAAATTGAGGTTTAGGCGATGATGACGCCGGTCTGGACGAGGAATGCGCGAAGGTAGCGGTTGTAATCGCGACGAAAGTTCGCAAAGGCGCGCGGGTCACTCGGTGTGCAGGGGATGATGAAGAACTTGGTCGCCCCGTCGGCCGTATGCCGTAGAATAGGGTGCTTCGAGTGGCGAGCAAGCGTCCAACGTCCGCTTTTCAGCATCGCGTTGCACATTTCGTTGATTTTGGAGTCGTTGGAGAGGTTTGACATAGTTTAGGGTCCTTTTTTGAAAAATGTGAATTCAGCGGGTATTTCCACGCTTTATTGCCGAATATTGTTAATTCGAATCCGGATAGCACCGGTAGAAAGTTCGCGATTTTTTTGAACACAAAAAAATGGCGAATTCATTCAAATTTCGCCATTTTCCCTCAAAAGGAAGGATGTAAAAGATGTCAGTTATTTAAGGGATGATAGATAATCCACCACGGGTTTACATATTTTAGGAGACTGTAGTACGGCAAATTTCAAGTATGGCTCCACGTCAAAATTCCCTTTGCTTTTTACATGCTCTACCATCATCTTTACCCCTTCTAGCCACCCATCGACTATTGCATGATGCAAAGCGTTAAATTCCGGTTCAAAATTTATGGAAGTCCCATCAATCATCACAAGCGGATCGGCATGATTGTCTAAAAGCAATTGCAGAATAGATAGCAACTTTGATTCTGGCAATTTTTCCTTAATATACCGATGTTCCCAGTACATCTGCAAATTTTGATTAAAAGACATAAGGGGATTGTCTAATTCTTCTTGAAGAGCGGCACGATTCTCACGGAAATTTTTGATATTATTCGGGGAAGCTGCATTCCAACTTTTTGCAATCAGATCTGGATCTGCCAGCGAGAATTCTTCGAAATTCATCGTGGGTCTATTAATGAGAATATACTTTAATTGTTCCACTTGTTCAATGTAATGATATAATCGTGATACCCAGAAAATAGGAGTTCTTGGTTGAATTTCTGCAATTTCATTTATCCATTTACCTGTATCTTTTTCACCACGATATTTTTTATATAGTTCAATTACTGAAGATATGATATTTATGTCCCCAGTACATATGGCTACGTTCAGAATGGTTCGACGGTATAAAGTAGGTTGCTGGAATGTAGAAAGAGGCCAATTCCCTTTAGGTTCTTGATAATGCGGTAGCAATATTTCAAAAATTTTATACGCATCTTTATGCTGTTCTTCTGCACATTCGACAAAAGCTTTATACCCGTTTTCCAAATCCTCATTGAAATCGTTGAATTTTAAAACCTTGAAATATGCTTCCTTTCGAGCATACACGTAATCATTTAATTTTGGATTATCAAATAATAATTTTGATTCGGGCGGGCACATGGTGGTCCGGCCATCATTAAGGTGCGCAGTTAAATCAAGATTGATTAGATTCCAATACAAAGCGGATTCGTTACTTGGCATAGAAGCATCAATTTTAGCTCCTTTTTTCAATAAATTACACACAATGTTAGGTTCATTAAGTTGCGTATAAAAGATCAACTGGGGACAATTAACCACATCGCCGAATGTCACTCTTTTTTGATTTACTTTTTTATAATCCGGTTCCGGGAAAGGGAACTGCTCTTTTTTTTGCCTATCATAATACTTCTGTGCCGCACTCCATTCTTTAAACCTGCGGCAATATTTGTTAATAACAATTTCTTCAGCTTCTTTTTTTTCAAGTTCAAGCTGGTTGCCGTCAATTTCAAAAATAGATCCGAGATTATAGATTCTTTTGAAAAGACCTTTTAATGACGTTTTTTCATTTTTATCCTTTATTACGGTATAATTGTAAACAACAAAGCTGAGAATAAGGGAAAACCATCCTCCATTATCATTGGCGCTTATGTAAAAAATTAGCGGGACTATTTTTTTTACTATTGCCATAGCATCGTTATATCGATGCTGGTAAATAAGGTGCTTGATTTCTATTTGTGCAATAAATGGATATTCGTCAAATGAGTATTTTTCTTTGGCTTTTTCTATGCGCTCGGTATTATCTGTAAGTGAATAGGGCATTTTTGGACCAACAACCAAGTTGTCTATATCTTCCAACTCGTCATCATTTTTTTCTCTTTGGTCTAAATATTCTTTAGAGGCAAATTGCTTCTCATCATGGGGATATTTTTTTGACATGGATTGGAAAAACCACAATACAAGAATCTTATTGCGATTCGCTTTTATGGGCGAATTTTCGACAAGTGCCACATGTTGAAGAAAACGTTCTAGAGCCCCAATTGTCGGAACGCCTCCATCTAGCCAGTCGTATAAGTTATCTAAATACTCTGAATTATCCCCTTCCGGCATTTCAACGTTATAATAAAACCCATTCTTTTCTCCAACAAGTTCTTTTAAAAAATCTTTAAAACCTGTTGTTCTTGAATAACCTTCTAGAGGACTTTTATCTTTGTTAAAGTATTCTTTGAGATTAAAGCGCCTTACAAATAATGTTAACAACATAACATGTAAATAACTATTTTTACTCATTATGTTCATTCTAGGTTGCTTAATAACATTGATATACAACATCATCACTAAATCATAACGCAATTTCATAGAAGATAGGTAATTAACGATATCTTTCTTTGAAATGACTACTCGGCCCAACTGACTATCTGTAATGCGCTTTTTTTCTTCCTCGGAAGGTTTTTCGGGGATACAATGTCCAAGAGCCAAAAGAAATTCTTCTAGCGTCGGATAACGGGAGTCTATTGCTAGACTATTTTCAAGGAAATTATTGTAATCTTGCAATGCCATAACGGCAATATAATCTTTTTATACAACAATAGCATATAAAAAAAGAGCGGCGGTTCTATTCGAACCCCGCCCACGATATATCTCGCGCCATCAGGTAACACAACTTTTGTGCCGTTCAATGACAATTTGTTTTATAAGGCGCCCATCGTTTTGCTCCTTAAAAGCATGTCTCCATGCATTTCAAGGCCATTCACTCGACGAGCGCCCAAAACAAAAAGCCATTTCCGAATGACTATTGGACTTTTACGCAAAACAGCTCCAAGCCCAGCGCCCAACACAGGAGCGACTAATCATTATGATTTGATAGTATGAATATATAAACAAAATGTTTGCCAGTCAAGCCCCTAGGCCAAAAAACGGCTTTTTTCATTTCCCGTAAAAATCGCTTCTTGGGCCCCTAGGCAGAAAAATCCTCGAGCGTAGAGCCGGGGAGAGGCGCCTAGTCATTAGGGACTACCTGCCCTTAGGCGGGTTGCCGCCGCGACCACCACCAGACTTGCCTCCTGTAGTAGAAGGCCAACCAGCGCCTTTCGGATTGATGGGTGGTTGCCCCTTATGCTTTGACATACGCTTTACCTCCTTTGCGCAAAATGAGGAACCATACCTCCAATATATACTTTTTTCAGCACATCATATAGCCACATATCACATTTAAGAAAAAAAATCTCCGTTTCTATTTCTTTCTAGTTATATTAATAAAAGGATATTTATGTAATCAACAAACAAATGGTTATAAAAGGACTGCAATGACACCAATCGTACTCAAAAAAGAACAGATTTCTCAATTGATTCAAGAAATCTCTGTAGGCCTGCAAGAACGTGACGAGATAGTGGCGCTAGCCTTGCTTGCGATATTGTCCGGGCAATCTGTATTTTTATACGGCCCTCCTGGAACTGCTAAGAGTTTAATCGCCCGACGCTTGAGCCTTGCATTTAAGGAGTCTAAATATTTTGAATATCTAATGAACCGTTTTAGTACTCCTGAAGAAGTTTTTGGGCCAGTAAGCATCAAGGAACTTAAAGAAGACCGCTATATTCGCAAAACCACGGGTTACCTTCCCGAAGCCGACATCGCATTTCTAGACGAAATCTGGAAGAGCAGTCCTGCCATTCTAAACACCCTATTGACCATCATCAACGAACGAAAGTTCCGTAACGGAGACAAGGTGATAGATGTCCCACTAAAAGGTATTGTGGCTGCCAGTAACGAAATCCCTGCAGAGAATCAAGGGTTAGAAGCTTTGTACGACCGATTTATCATGCGATTGGTCGTTAACCCCATGGTATGGCGTCGTAACTTTGAAGCAGTACTAAATGATATTCCCACGGAAGCGGTAGTTCCTGTTGATGAAACCTTGACTTTTGATGCTCAGAAGTGGAATGAAGCCCTAACAAATCTCAACAATGTTACAATATCCAAGGAAACCCTAAACATAATCCATGCGATTCGCCAAAAGATTGATGAGTACAACAAAAAAGAAGCAAACAAATCTAGTCCTATTTATATCTCTGACCGACGCTGGCAGAAAATGGCTAGAATTCTAAAGATGGCCGCATACCTTTGCGATAGGAGCGAAGTCAAGCCGGTTGATGCGCTCATCTTAAAAGATTGCCTATGGACAAAAGTGGATAACAAGGACGCCCTCTCGAAGATGGTGCGTGATTCCGTGCGTGAATTCTGCCTTTTCAATTCTGAAAAATTTGAAAAATGGGCGGATGACTACAAAACACTTAAGCAGGAGATCGACGACACCTTTTTCCATAATAGTGATGTTTATGATGACACTATAGAGTATAAAGGTGTAAAATATTTTAAATCTGAATTGCGCATTCCATATTTGACAAGAAAAATGACGAGAAATACATATGGTTGGGATGAAAATAAAGATGTAATTGAGCACTACAAAAAACAAATTTACCTTCCTTTTAAGTATTTTAAAACTAAAAACGAATTCATCCCGTTAGACGGCGCCTTTAATGAGCTTTCTATATACAGGGATCCAAATCATAATTACAGTTACGCAGAGACTACGATTCAATGCAATTTTAATGGTTCGGCTACATGTAGCATTGAATATACTTATAAGGAAAGTGATTCTTATTATGCGAGTTCTAAAACCGAAAAGGAAAAAATTGTTATAAAACCATCGTATAAAGTTGGAGACTGCAAAAAGGTAGCTCCAAAAATCAAGAAAATGTATCGGGAAAATGTTGATGAACTGATGAAAAAGTATGACGATATCGAAAAAGAAATAAATGATTTTTACTCAAATCTTGCCCAGGAAAACGATACGCCATTTGTCTCTAAGAAAGACCAAACTATTGTAACAGCCGTTGTTGCCGATTTCCAAAAACAAATGCGTGTTGAACGAATGAATGCCGAACAGCTTACAATAAAGTTGAATCAACATATAGACCCGTAGCACGATATGTCCAAATTCTCGGGATCGCCATATTCGATATACGCAACTCTTCAGGTTTCTGAAAAGGCTTCTGTGGATGAAATCAAAAAATCCTATCAAGCCTTAGCGAAGCAATTCCACCCCGATAAAAACGGTGGCGATGATACGCATTTCAAGGAAATCCAGGAAGCATATGAGATTCTTTCGAATACGGAGCAAAAACGTCTGTACGACGACTATTGCGAAAGGGAAATCAACAG
>NZ_DFLC01000015.1:0-170344 GCF_002374005.1 Fibrobacter sp. UBA3629
TCCATGTTGGGCATCTGGATGTCCATGAATACCAGGTCGAATTCACCCTCGCTACTGTCCGCCATCCGTTCCACGGCCGCTGCGCCATCCATGACCCATTCTATTTCGAGGCCCGTCATCTGCAGCACGTTCTTCGCAATTTCCGCATTGACCGGGTGGTCTTCCACCAGCAAGATGCGCTTGCCCTCGAACTTGAGGTCTTCCAGATTCTTGAGCGGGTCTTCCTTGTGGGCTTCCGCATTCTGCACATCCAAAAACTTGAGGTAGATGGTGACGGCAAACCGCGAGCCCTCTCCGGGCCTGCTTTTCACCTGGATGTCGCCACCCATCATGCGCACAAGGCTCTGCGTGATGGTCATGCCGAGTCCCGTTCCCTGGATTGCTGCCGTCTTCTTGTCGTTTGCACGCGTGAACGGTTCGAACAGGTGCTTCTGGAAATCCTCCGTCATGCCGATGCCGTTGTCTTCAAAGACAAATTCGTAGCAGGCGACACCATGGGCGTTGGTGGGCCTTTCCGCCACCGTGAGCGAGATGGTCCCGCCATCGGGAGTATACTTGATGGCATTGCTCATCAGGTTCACGAACACCTGCTGGATGCGGTGGCTGTCGCCGATGACATTTTCGTGAACCACGTCCGCAACGTCAAGCTTCAGGGTGTGGTGGTGGCTTTCGAGCTGCGCCTTGGTCATCGCAAGCAGCGTGTCCACGAGTTCCGAGAGGTTGAAATTTTCCTCGTTCAGTTCCACCTTGCCCGACTCGATCTTGTTCATGTCGAGCACCTCGTTGATGAGCGAAAGCAGGTGGCTCGAGGCTTCCGAAATTTTCTTGAGACAGTCTTCCACGCGTTCCCGGTCGTCCAGGTGGGCGGTCGCGATTGCCGTCATGCCGATAATCCCGTTCATGGGCGTACGGATGTCGTGGCTCATGCTCGAAAGGAAGTCACTTTTCGCCTTGCTGGAGGCATTCGCCGTGTCAATGGCGTCGCGCAGCACCTGCTGTATTTCCTGGTCCTTGCGCACGTCATCGTCTACATCCTTGAAACCCGCCACAATTCCTGTCTTGCCATTGGGGAGCTGCACCTGCGCAAACTCGATACGGTAGTAGCGTTCTTCGCTCCCGACGATGCGCTTGAACCCTACGCCGAAAACCTTCTTGCTCGTGGTGTTCGCCACAATGTTTTCAAGCGTCAGTTCCTTTTCCAGGCGCTCCCTGTCCGACGGGGCAACATAGTTGTTGATGTAGTTCGCCTTGGCGTCTTCGTAGGTGAGCAGTTCCAACGCCTCGTTAGTAGGCCTCGCGTGGATGCTGCCATCGGAAGTATCGGCACGGAACAGCGAGAAACTCCCGGTCGCAATATCGTTGATGAGCCATACGGCGTAGTACGCGCGGCTCAGCGCATCGATGACCGCAGTAAATACAGCCTTGTCCGCCTCCATCTGCACGCGCTTTTCGGTAATGTCCGAAATGAACACGTAGAAAAGCCCGCCGTACACATCGGAGTTCACGTAATGGCCGTAGTCGTCGAGCCAGCGTACCTTGCCATCCTTGCGGACAATGCGGTACTCCACGTAGTCCAGGTTGCCCTGGCTTTTTTCGATCTGGTCCACAATGGAGCCGGAGACCTTCTCGTAGTCGTCCGGGTAGAGCATCCCCTTGAAGGTATAGCCCGTATGCTGCTTGAACTCTTCGAGCGTCTCGCAGCCGAAAATCTTGAACACGGCCTTGTTTGCGTATAGCAGTTCCTCATTGCCAGTCGCCTTGTAAATGAAAAAGCCGCCCGGCATGTCTTCGCCGATCTGCTCGATAACTTGCAAAGCCTGTTCGCTCAGGGGAAGGTGTCGACCGAACATGGGGACCTCGTATTCTAGTAATTCTGTTTTAAAGATATCTAAAAAAATTGCTTTGTCGCACAATCCGATACCTTTTTATTTCTTTTTACATATATTTATTCACGGATAAAAGGAGTTTTCTCCAATGAAAAAACTACGCCAGATCACTACCGTCAAGAGACACGTCCTAATCGTAGACGACGAGGTGGTAAACCGAGAAATCCTGGGTAATATCCTTTCCGTGAACTACGACGTCGAATATGCCGACAACGCCAAGGAAGCCCTCGCAGCACTCTCCAGGCAAGACAAGCGGTTCTCGCTTATCCTGCTGGACCTGCTCATGCCCGTGATGGACGGGTTTGAATTCCTAAAAAAAAGAGAAACCACCGAAACACTCAAGCGCATTCCGGTCATCGTGATGACCTCCGAAAAGGAATCCGAAGTCCGCAGTCTCAAACTGGGCGCCGCCGACTTTATCGCCAAACCCTTCGACATGCCCGAAGTGGTGCTCGCCCGCTGCGAAAGAATCATCGAACTCTTCGAAGACCAGGACATTATCCGCCAGACGGAGCGCGACCATGTTTCGGGTCTTTACACCAAGGACTACTTCTTTGAATACATCCGCCAGATAGAACTGTGGAGCAGGGACATCCCGCGCGACGCAATAGTATTTGACATCGAACAGTTCCACCTGGTGAACGAGTTCTGCGGAAGGGACTTTGGCGACCGCCTGCTTGCAGAAATCGGTAGCGCGCTCAAGAATGAACTCGCCCCCATGAACGCCATCGCCTGCCGTGCAGACGCGGACACGTTCTATATCTTCGCGACGCACCAGGAAAGCTACGACAACATCCGCAACATCGTCCAGGGAATCCTTACCGAATTTTTCGAGGTGAACCACATCCGCGTGCGCTTTGGCCTCTGGGAAAACGTGGACCGCAACGTAGAAATCGAGGCATGGTTCGACCGCGCAAAAGCCGCCTGCGACAGGAACCGTGGCGACCTGACGCAAGCGTTTACCCGCTATAACAACGAGATGCATTCCCGCTACATGTTCGAGGAAACTCTCATCCGCGACTTGCAGAGCGCCATAGACAACAAGAACCTGATTGTCTATTACCAGCCCAAGTACAACATCGAAGGCGACACCCCGCGGCTCACCAGTGCAGAAGCCCTCATCCGCTGGATACACCCGACACTCGGATTCATAAGCCCGGGCGACTTTATCCCGCTGTTCGAAGGGAACGGCCTTATACAAAAAGTAGACAACTTTGTCTGGAACGAGGTCGCAAAACAGATCCGCAAATGGAAGGACGAATTCGGCGTGACGGTGCCCGTTTCCGTGAACGTGTCCCGCATCGACATCATGGACCCGGAACTGGAAACGAAACTCATGCGGCTCCTCGAAGAAAACGGCCTTTCTCCGGAAGAATATATGCTCGAAGTGACCGAGAGCGCCTACTGCGAGAACATGGAGCGCCTTATCGAGGTCATCGAGAACCTGCGCAAGAAGGGATTCCGCATCGAGATGGACGATTTCGGTTCCGGATACTCCTCGTTGAACATGATTACCACGCTGCCCATCGACATCCTGAAAATCGACATGTCGTTCGTGCGCAACATGGAAAAGGACGAACGCAACCTGAAGCTCGTGGAACTTGTGGCGGGCATTGCGAAATTCCTCAAGATTCCTGCCGTAGCGGAAGGCGTAGAAACGCAGTCGCAGCTCGATACCCTCAAGGGAATGGGCTGCCAGATTATCCAGGGATACTTCTTCTCGAAGCCGGTCCCGCCGAAGGACTTTGTACCCTTCATCGAAAAGGAACTTGAACACCAGAGGGGCGCATGATTACCATCGAAAAACTGAACACTTTTGGGGCAAATACCGCCGAGGGGCTTGCACGCTGCTTCGGGAACGAGGCGCTGTACCTGAAACTCGTGGCGACCATTCCCGGCGAGGCCAATTTCGGCAAGCTCAAGGATTCCATTGCCGCGAAAGATCTGAAAGCCGCCTTCGAGGCGGCCCATGCGCTGAAAGGTGTCCTCGGCAACCTCTCGCTCACGCCGCTCTACACGCCGGCCGTAGAAATTACCGAATTGCTCCGCAGCAATACCGACATGGATTACAAAAGCCTGCTCGATACCATCCTCGAAAAGAAGGACGAACTCGGCAGGCTTTGTGCGGATTAGACTTTATTTTTAGAACCTTCCCACGGTGAGGCCGGCGTAGAAGCCCGGCCACCAGCGCGCATTGTGCCCATTGGCGCTGAAGTCGTCGTGGTATTCACTGCGGGGCTTGACAATTACTTTATCCGCATTCCCTTCGCTCACTATATTGAGCGTGCCGCCGACAGTCATGCCGAAGCCCGGGAATAGCTTGTGCACGAAGCCCAGGCGCAGGCGGTGATGGAAGTTGATATCATCCTCGTCCGTGTCCATGCCGAAACCTTCGCGTGCATTGAGGAACATGTACTCGAGTTCAAAGTGGTTGCCGTACTTGCCGAACTGCGTACCGATACCGAGACCCGTTTCGTACATGTCGCTGAAATGCTTGAAGTTCGAGCCCTTCTCGAATTCGCGAGTTCCTTCAAAGGCAGTAAACAGGTAGGCCGTGCCCAAGTGGAGCGAAAGCCCGAGCGCACCCATCTCGTTCACGGCAGAAGTCACGCTCCACACGCCGTTACCCACGATGTTGATGAGCCCTATCGGGGTGGATTCGCATGTGCCGCAGATGTTGACGATACCGATTTGCCTTCCAATTGCCCTGCCCGCAATATTCATGGTGCTCACCTGTGCGTCTTCGACAGTGCCCGCGATGTTCATTGCCGCCGTGACCTGCGCTCCGGCCTTGCCTGCGATGTTCATGGCTGCGGTCACCTGCACGTCGGATTCCCCGGCGATGTTCATGGCTGCAGAAACCTGCACACCGGCTTCGCCCGCAATGTTCATGGCAGCCGTCACCTGCACGTCGGCCTGGCCGGCATAGTTTAATGCCGGAGAAACCTGGGCGCCATTGAGGGAGTCTGCGATAAAGTTCGCCGTACTCGAAATCTGCGCGCCCGAGGAATTCTTGCCCGCAATATTGAGCGTCGACGCAATCTGCGCACCGTCAAAGGACTGCGCGTAGTTGATCATGCCGCTAATCTGCGCACCCTCGAAATGAGCATTCGCGCCGTTGTAGATGTCGGTCACCTGCAGACCGTGCATCTCTTTTCTCGCGACGTTCGCGATAAGGCTCAGCTGCGTTCCGAGCATGTAGTCATCGGCCTCTGCAACAAAGACGCCAATCTGGATTCCCTTGCGCGGATCCTTGTCGCTATCCACCGCGTTGAAGGTCACGCGGTATTTGCCATTGTGATCGAGAGAGTCGAGCGAGCACGCGATAGAATCGCCCGCAGTGCAGTCACGCAATCCGCCGATTTCGCCACGGAGCGTCGTCTTTTCGGCACTCACCGCGGCAAACTGCCTGTGCGAAAGCTTTTCGCGGCGGTTGTTCTGGAGCGTCACCACCGCCTCGCTGAATTCCGCAGGGCGTTCCAGGCGCACGGTGTACTTGCCGGCAGGGAACCCGAGGCTCATCGCACGTCCCGCCTTCTTGTAGAGTTCCGCGACGAGTTCGCCTTTTTCATCGCGAATAAACAGGCGGCCATCCACATCCTCGTCGAGCTCGAGGCCCGCGCTTGTGCTGCGCAAATCAGTCATCACCACGTCGCCCGTTCCCGCGAGGTTCATGTCGCGGCTCGGGTGCTGGGCGCCGCCCATCGTCTTCTCGGTGCGCTGGAGAGTTTCGTTAAAGGCAAACTGATAGGCCTCGGACAAAGTGACCTTGCCGTCACCGCTCAGGTCACCGGCGCCGCGGAGCCCGCTCACCAGCGAGTGCGTGAAGAACGAGCCCTTCAGCTTGTCGCTTTCCTGGCTAGATTCATCCTGCGTGCTGCTGGTAATGAACGCGTAGCCCTTCATGTCGCTGCTCTGGTCCACCATGAACGCGGGCACCGCCACGCCGCCCTTCAGGCGCGTGATAGCACCCGAGCCGCAGGCATCGATAACCGCAATCTTCACGTCGGCGTTCATCGCGTCGATGCGCTTGCGCAGCTCCTTCCAGGCATAGACTTCGTTACCCAGACGCAGGCCCTTCTCGTCGGCATGCCCGCTGTAGTAAAACAGCACCTCGTTGCGGCCCGCAGCGTTCTTGCCCTGCGCGATTTTCGCGTCAAGACCGTCGAGTTGCTTCTGGAGGGCGGCCACGCCCGGCTCCTTCACGAGCACCACGTTACCCGCCTGCACGCCGCCCATCTCACCGAGCACCTTCGCGAACGACTTCGCGTCACTTTCCGCATAGCGAAGCACCGGCCGGCCCTGCCCGCCATAGTTCGCGCTCACCGCCACCACGTAGCGGTTGATGCGCGCGTTATCGCCCTGCTGGGCCGCATTCGCATTAGAAGCCGCAGCGAAAAAAAGAATTGCAATCAGTGAAATTATATGGAGCGTAATCGACGCGTCCAACTTTTCGATAATGTTCTTCATCCTACTATTCCCCAACCTTGCGTAATGTGATAGATACGGAGCGCACGCCCTTGCTCTTGAGCAGCGCATCAATGTTGTTCGCGTCCAGCTCGAACGCCGCACGCGACGTGAGCAAGAAGAACTTCTCGAATTTCGGCGCGTTGTCGAGCTTGTAGGCGAACGGGAGCGTCGTCATCTTGCCGGGTTCGAGAGCAATCGCCTGCGAGCCATCGGCCATGTGCATCGTGACGGTCCCGTTTCCATCCATGCTGAAGAGCATTCCGTAGCACTTTTCGGGCACCGCGTAGCGCAACTGGATTTCGTCACCCTCGCGTGCCTCGCCCAGGTTCGACATCTGTACCGCGCTGTCGCCTGTCTTCTTCCAGACTTCCATGCGGGCATCCAGACCCTTGATGCGCGTGCCGTCATCCGGGACACCGGCCAAGGCAACATCCATCGCCCGCGCGCCACCGTCCGTAGCCGGGCCGATTTCGTGCTGGCTAAAGAGCGCCACCGACACCACCGCAAGCACCAGGGCCGCGGCGGCCGCGAACTTCACGAAACCGAAATGCACCACGTTGTCCTTGCGTTCCGCACCGCTGTCGCGGGCATCCATCTTCTCCGCGAGCCTCTCGAAAGGCATCTTGCGGAGAATTGCCGCATTGTCCTCGCGCAGCAGCTTCACACGATGGGCGAGCATCTCGTCCGTCTTCTCGAGTTCGCGAATCTCGCGCATCTCGCCTTCGGGCAGGTCGCCCGTAAGGTATCGTTCCAGTTTCCAATCGGGGATCATCACTTTACCTCCAGATTCTTTACCTTGGCCTGCAGGCCACGCAAACGCTTGCGCACGCCACTCACCGAGAGCCCAACCTCGCGGGCAGTCTCCTCGAGCGTCATGCCGTCCACAAAATGCAGCACGGCCATCGTGCGGCTAGACTCCGGCTCGTGCGAGAACAGTTTCGCGAGGATTCCCTTCGCCTCCTGTTCTTCATGGTCTTCGTCCGCGCAGGCAATAGTCAACAACAGTTCGTTCGAATCCACATCGAGGCCACGGCGGTGCTTGTCTCGGATGCGGTTCAGGCAGAGCCTGGTCGCCGTATTCCACAAGAGGCTGCTCGGCTGCGTCGCGTCGAGGCGGTCCCAATGCTCAAAAACGCGTAAAAACACGTTCTGCATCATGTCCTGGGCCTCGGATTCGTCTCTGAGCATATAGAGGCAGCGCCTGAAAACCATCGGGGCGTAGGCCTCGTACAGCCCGGACATTTTCTCGCGATTTGCCTGATTATTGCCCTTCATGCTAGTATAACACCTATGGAGGTAAAAAGTGTCACCGCAAATTTAGAAAAAAAACTCAAAAACCCCGCTAGCGCGCTAGCGAGGTCATTTCTTTCTAACAAACGGCTTGCCAGGGGACTTCTATGGAGTCCCTTGCCAATTGGCTCGGCAATGCAAAAACGCAAGCATTTTTGCGCTGCACTCGCCTCATTGCTAGTCTTTCACGCAGCGGACAGAGAACCCGTAGTTCTTGTGGAAGCCATACTCACTCACCCCTTTGCTGTTGTAGTTCATGGTCTTAGCATCCGCATAGTAGTCGTCGTCGCTATCAGAAGTCCAAAAGGTTGTGCAGTAGCCCTCACCCACGTACCCTTCAATTGCACTCCTGATGCCAACAGGCAATACGGCAAAGGAATAGATATCGGAGCCATTGCCGTTATCGGCCCAACCACTTGTCGTTTTGAGCCTCTCCGCCGCCGTCGATGTATACCCGTCTAATATAAATAGCCTACCCCATTCTAATTCCGTTGGCAGGTGCCAGCCCTCGGGGCAAATACCACGCACCGGGTATGTCGGCGAGCACATCGTTTCATCGCCGCAACCTTTGCCATTCGTGCTCCACCTGCCCACGCTATCCATTGCGGCGGACCACGTGTAAAGGCGACCGTATTTGGCGCAGTTGGCAGGATCATTGTCATAGCACCAACTCGTGGAATCGAAGGTGATTAGGCCATTTTCAAAGGGAACACCAATGTATGCGTAGTTGAGATTCTCCGCCATCCAGATTTGTTTGCCGATTTTCACAATCTTGTATGTTTGCCCGTCACGCCCATCAGTCATAGTTCCTGTAACTCCATCTTCAAAGAAACTGATACTCGACGCATCACTTGAAAACGATTCCGCAGAACTACTACTTGAACCGTCGCAGTCCTCGCAAACAGACGAAGATGAATCCTCATCGGGGCGGGTTGTGAAACCGCTGCTCTCGTCATCGCCGCAAGCCGCAAACAAGAATGCAGACACGGCACATATTGCTAAAACTCTTTTCATTGTTTTTGCCTCTCTACCCTAAAATTAATCCTTCACGCAGCGGACAGAGTACCCGTAGTCCTTGCCGCTGCCGTACAAGTCAGCTTTGTCGAATTCGTCGTCCAAGCCCACGATATATGTGCGGGAACTATTGTACTCAGAGGAACTCCAGAAGTACGCATGGTAGCCAACGTTGTTGTAACCAGTGACGTCCCTGAGGCCAGCAGGCAACGCCGAGAAGGAATAGGCATCCGTGCCGTATCCGTCGCGGACCCAGCCGCCAGGAACGCTGGACCAGCTGATAGTGGAGCTGAGCATCTTGCCCGCCGTTGACGCTCCACCGACAGCAGTAAACAATGTATTCCACTCCGCCTTATCCGGCAGATGCCAGCCCTCGGGGCATATGCCTCGCACCGGGTAAATCGGAGTACATTGCACGCCATAGCCGCAGTCCTTGCCATTCGTAGACCACGTTCCCACACTGTCCATCGCTGCAGCCCAGGTGTAAAGGCGACCATATTTGATGCAGTTGGCAGGGTCGTTACTAAAGCACCAACTAGTGGAATCGGAGGTGTAGCCACTATTATTATAGAGAACGCCAGTGTATGCGTAGTTCAAATTCTCCGCCATCCACACCTGACTGCCAATTTTTACGGTCTTGTACATCTGACCGTCGCGGGTGTCCGTCATAGTCCCCGTAACAACAGTCAATGGATCTACATATCCTTCGGGGACGCTGCTGCTTGACACGCTTGTCACGCTGCTACTGGACTTCGTTTCATCAACGCTAGAACTTGAAGAAGGCCTTACCGGTGCAGTCGAAGGATCCCCTTTGACGCAACGGACACTTTGTCCATAAGACTTGCTATTCTGATACGTATAAGAATTGGTATAAACGTTGTTTATATTGAAATACCGGCCATCATTGGCACTGTATTCAGTAGCGCTCCAGTAATAAACATCCGAGCCCACCTTTTCCCATTTAGTAGCAGAAATTCTTCTTCCGGTCGGGAGTGCGGCAAAGCCGTAAAGATCCGTACCGTTGTTGTCAGGCGTTCCGGCGTAGTTCCATCCAGTCAACGCCTTGAGTGGTTCACCAGATACAGGGGCATTTCCTAATGCCACGCTCAATAGGCCCCATTCATAGATTGACGGCAAATGCCAGCCGTCAGGGCAAATTCCCTGCACAGCTCGATCAAGTCCGCACTTTTTGCCATAGCCGCAATCCAACGGAGCCTCGGCATCGTTCGCCAAAGCAACAGAGTCAATCGCTGCAGCCCAGCTGTAATAACGGCCACTCACCTTGCATTTTTTTTCATCACCCTGATAGCACCAGTTGTTGCCCTTCAAGCTCGGAGTCTTGACGCTATCGGCATAATTCAAATTCTCCGCCATCCACACCTGCGAATAATTTGAGTCTGGCACTTCAATTTTCACGACCTTGTAAACCTGCTTGTCACGCGGGTCGATTATCGAGTCGTACTTGATATTCGGATTCAGGCGAGTTTCCTTGGGCACATCCCAGCTCCACCCATCAGAATAACTGCTACTCGATTTCGCCAGGCTACTGCTAGAGCCAGCCACTGGGGATTCGCCTTTCAAGCAACGGACCGAACTCCCGATATACTTGTTACTGTAGAACTTGCGTACAATGGTATCCGTGTACAATCTTATACCATACGCATAATCATCGTACCCTTCGTACCATTCAGAAGTCCAGAAGACAGCAGCCTCGCCCACAAAGTCCTTGCTCCCCCAGCCACCAGCGGGCAACACAGTGAAGCCGAAATCATCCGTACCATTGCCGTTACTATTCCAGCCACTCGTAGACTTGAGTTTCATGCCTGCAATCGAATCCCCACCAACCGCAGCGAGCAGCATTCTCCATTCCGCAGTATCAGGCAGGTGCCAGCCGCTAGGGCATGCATCCATTGCCGCACTCCATTCATAAAGGCGACCATACTTTGCACAGTATTCAGCAGAATCATTATAGCAGTAACTGGAATCCGTTTCAAAGTTCAGGTTTTCCGCCATCCACACCTGATCACCGATTGTTACGGTCCTGTAAACCTGGCCGTCGCGGGTATCCGTCAGGGTATTCTTTTCGGCATTGTACGTCGTGTCATGGGAAGAACTGCTGGATGTCATGCCGGCCGATGTGCCGGCATCACCGTTTTTACTACTGCTCGACTTCGGTGTGACGATTAAGACAACGCTGTCGCCGTCCGCGTAGGCTTCGATGAACTTCTCGAATGCGGGCACGGTATCCCCGAGGTCCCAGGCTTCCACATTCTTGCGGATGGAATCGAGCCCGCCATTTGCCGTAGCCTCGACCGCCCATTCCGAAATCGTTTTTTTCGTGCCGGAATCTTTCCACTTGCCGGTTTCCGCGAACGATTCTACGAACTTTTCCATACGCGTAACAAGTCCCGCGTCATCCGTTTCCGCCTGCATCATCACGCTCACGGCAAGCAGCGCCGCGTTCTCGTCGCCCGACTCGAAGATATTCAGGTTTTCGAACTCCACGAAGTCGCCCTTGATGTCGAATGCCGCAAGCACTTCCTTTTCGGCCCGCGCCTTCGCTTCCGCGAACTTCTTGCCCTTTTCCGTCACGAGGAACATCAGGCGTTCGTATTCCAGTTCGGTAAGCAAGTTGATGTTCACGTTCTTGCGGTCCTTCAAGTTCGTCAATGCATGGAGCGTCAACTCCTCCGAGGACTTCTTACCGGTAATCTCATTGCGGTATTTACCCGTCACCTCGAACAAGGCACATGTAGACTTGAGAGAGACACCGTCGATGGCAAAGTCGCCCTTGTCGCTCTCGACTTCGCCCTCGAAAATCTCATCCGTCAGTTCAAGCGTCTTGCAGTCGATTCCCTGCACAGTCACCTTAGAACCCTTCACGAACGGGCCCTTCTGCGCCAAGCCCGCGATATCCTTCGCGACAATGCCCATGTCTCCCGAGGCGCCGCCCGCGACATCCGACTTGTCATCGGAACATGCCAAGAACATGGCGCTCACCGCGAGCATCCCGAGAGCAGCACCCCACTTCAGCATCGATTCCTTCATCGTGAACATATCTTGTTCTCCCTTTCCCTAAATTTAATCCTTGATGCAGCGGACAGGGTTCCCCGCCACCTTAGCAGCATCAGACACTTCAGCATTCTTGTCAATACACTGTATAGACATTACACCGCCATTAAGACCATCCGAATCTTCATCAGCGCTCCACCAATAAGACGTATAGCCTGCATTGCGATAGGCATGTTCATCTTCAACAGAAAAACCAAAGATGTTTACATACCCCGCTGGCAATGCGGAAAAACCAAAATCATCCGTACTTTTTTCATCACCACACCAACCAATAGATGACTTAAAATACTTGGCATTCGCTCTTAAGGGATTCTCACTCGATTCGGCAAGCATTATCCCCCATTCATCCTTTGATGGCAGATGCCACCCATTAGGACAAATCCCCTGCACTCTTTCAGGAAGTTCGCATGGACCCATAGATCCACAATTCTGAGGATTCTCCTTATCCATAGCAAGAGCCACCGAATCAATCGCCGCGGCCCACGTGTAAAGACGGCCAGCCACGTCACAATGGGCTTCGTCATCATCATAGCACCAACTTTGTTTCTTGAGACTCGGAGTTTTTACACTATCCGCATAATTCAAATTTTCCGCCATCCATACCTGCTTGCCAATTTTCACAGTTTTGTATGTTTTGCCGTCACGGTCGTCTACAAAGGTATCATAATTGATTTTCGGATTAAGGTAAGACTCCTTCGAGACACTCCAATCAAAATTCAAAGCATCACCGGAATTTCCACTACTACTTGAAGACAGCGTAGAAGCCGACCCATCCTTGATACAACGGATGCTGCGTGCATGGTACTTTACATAAGCAGGAATTTCCGCGTGCAAATTACTGTAGCTCAAATCCAAATAATAAGCTTCTTCAGACGCATACCAATCAAACTCTGATGAGCTCCAAAACGAAGCATGCATACCTTCATCATAAAAACGGTAAGAATCTTTCTCTCCCGCAGGAATAGCGGAAAAACCATAATCATCAAAGCCATTTCCATCATCTTTCCAGCCTTTCTTTGACTTAAGCGTCCTGCCCGATATATATTCTTCTCCTGCATAAACATACAGCACCTTCCATTCATCAAAACTAGGCAAATGCCAATCCGAAGGGCAAATACCCTGAACATCCGTCGTACGATAACATCCCGTACCACTTTCGCTGTAGCCACAGCCTGTCTCGACAGAGTCCATCGCTGCAGCCCATGTATAGAGACGGCCATACTTTTCACAATTTTTTGAGGAGTCGTTGTAGCACCAGCTACGTCCCAAGAGGCTCGGAGTCTTCGCACTATCGGCGTAATTCAGATTCTGGGCCATCCAAACTTGGTCCCCGATTTTCACAGTCTTGTAAACCTGCCCATCACGTGAATCAACGATGGAATCGTACTTGATTTCAGGATTCAGATAAGCTTCTTTCTCATATGAGTTCAAGACCGTCTCACTGGCAGAGCTACTACTATTGCGAGAACTCGAAGAGGTCGTGGCAATCTCACTGCTGCTGGATTCCGGATCAGTTCCGTTATCAAGCTTGACGCAACGAACCGAGTACCCCAAATCCTTAGCGGCGTAACTCCTCAAGTTTACATTGACGTCGTCATAGTCCAACCACATCGCATATGCGCAGCCGTTACCGGTCTCCGGAACACCCTCGCTACCGCACTCCGTAGAACCCCAGAAGCTCGTAGTGTAACCCACGCCGTAATAGCCCGCATTGCTGATACCAGCAGCCAGCGCCGAGAATCCGAAAGCGTCAGTGCCGTTGCCGCTTTCGCCATCATCGTCATTCCAGCCGCTGGTAGACTTCAGTTTAGTACCGGCACCTTTTTCGCCGCCCACAGCCTCGATCAAGGTCGCGTAATCAGCTTCGCTGGGCAAATACCAGCCATCGGGGCAAACGCCACGAACATTCCCGGATGACAGATTGCATTCTTTTCCGAGCCCGCACTCTTCCTCCGACTTGCCTACCGCAGCGGCCCAGGTGTACAGCCGGCCATACTTGTCACAGTATTTCGACGAATCGTTGTAGCAAGAACTGGCCGCTGTTTCAAAGTTCAGGTTTTCTGCCATCCACACCTGATTGCCGATTTTCACGGTCTTGTAAACCTTGCCGTCGCGCAGGTCCTTGAGCGTATTTGCGGTTGCGTCGTATTCACTGCCAGAATTGTCATTGCGAGAACTCGAAGAGTTCGTGGCAATCTCATTGCTACTAGAAGATTTACTATCGCTGCTCAGGATGACGGCATCGCCGAAGACTTCGATGTACTTCTCGAATGCGGGCACCACGTCGGCATAGCCCCAGCTTTCGATATTCTTGCGAATCGAATCCAGCGTTCCGTCGGCCGTAGCGGCAACCTGCCACTCTTCAATCGCGGCCTTCGTCTCGCCATCGCTCCACTTGCCGGTTTCCGCGAACGAGTCCGCGAACTTTTCGACACGCTTCCCGAGCCCGGCCACATCCGTTTCCGCATGCATCAACACGCTCACGGCAAGCAGGGCCGCATTGCCGTCACCGCTTTCATAGATAGTCAGGTCTTCGGAATTGTCGAAGTCGCCCGCGATACCGAACGCCGCAAGCACTTCCTTCTCGGCCTGTTCCTTCGCATCCGCGAACGTCTTCCCCTTCTCGGTCACGAGGTACATCACGCGCTCGTATTCCAGCTCGGTGAGCAAGTTGATATTCACATTCTTGCGGTCCTTCAAATCCGTCAGCGCATGGAGCGTAATCTCGCCCGCCGACTCCTTGCCGGTAATTTCGCTGCGGTACTTGCCCGTCGCTTCGAACACTGCGCACGTAGAAGAAAGCGTCACGTCGTCAAACGCAAAGTCGCCCTTGTCGCTCTTGACCTTGCCTTCGAAGACCTCGTCCGAGAACTTCATCGTCTTGCAGTCGATTCCCTGCACGGTCACGGCGGAACCCTTCACGAACGGGCCCTTCAGCGCTTCGCCCGCGATATCCTTCGCGACAATGCCCATGTCTCCCGAGGCACCGCCCGCGACATCCTGCTTGTCGGAACACGCCGTCAAGACAGCCATGGCGGCAAGCGCACAGGCCGGAATAAACCGAGTCCCAAAATTCCTGTTCATCGCTCCTTTCATTTCCTTTACCCCTTTTTATTTTTCAAATCTTTCTTGGTTTCAATCCGCTTGCTCAGCGGGAAAAGTTGCATGTTCATGCGGTACACGCGTTCCGTCTCGTCCTCTTCGGTCGCAATCGCCACGACGCGGCGGTAAAAGTCCGCCATCTCCTTGCGGATGCGTTCGTACGAGCGCTCCGTAAGGCCGAGCACGAACCCGGACATGGTGCGTTCGGAAAGCGGCAGGTCGATAGCCTTTATCGCGAATTCCCCCATCTGGCGCTGCAGTTCGCGGGCCGCCACGGGCACCACGTCCATGTCGCCCATCGTAATCGTCTTGTCCGTCTGGTGGTAGTTTCCGTCCCTGTCCTTCTTCAGGAGCTTCATCCTTACCAAAAAATTCAGCGTCTCGGTCACCTCGGCCGCGGTAATCGAGGGACTGCAGGCGCGCGCCATCTCGAGAGGCTTGGCTCCCGGCATGTGTGGGGCGAGCTCGCGCAGCACCGGATTCTTCCACGACTTGAAATAGTCGAACTCGTCGTTGCCCAGCACACGCATCTTGTGCGCCTTCGCAAGCGCACAGCGTTCCTCGAACGCGGCACGTTTCGCCTTGTCGTTTTTCGCATGCGCATACGAGACCATCAGGACAAAGTAAGTCTGTTCGTAGCCGGCGAGCCCCATGGCGCTCGCGACAGAACCCGCGGATCCGACGCTCAGATTCTTTTTCCCCTCGCAGACATACTTCAGGAACACCGCCGACGAGAATCCGGCATCCTGGGCGAACTTCTGCCACGAAAAGACGGAGCTGCGCTTGCGTTCTTCGTAGTAGTCCAGGATATACTTGCGATAATCCGTGTATTCAACGATTTCCTTCATGGGTACAAATATACCTTCTTTTCGCCCATTTAGGACATAAACATTGCGTTTTTGAGCAAATTTTACCACTTTTGACTAAATTCTAAAAAATTTGGCATTTTGGAACATGAAAGCATGTTCTGAGGACATGACCCCGGAACATGGCAATAGCAAGAGCCCCGCCAGATTGGCGGGGCATTCGTTGTCCTCCTCCTAAAGAGGCTCTGTTACCAACATTACGACTTTGGCTTATAGTAAGTATGGACTTCTATGGAGTAGCCATACCTGAACACCGTCAAACTTTCTCCTGCCGAGACATTCGCCCCGACAAGGACCACGATTACGTATTTCGCCTTGGCGGTTTCCTTTTCATAATAATCGCGACGGACCTTCGAATCGCTTGTCGCCACCTCATGCATAAAGTAAATGCCGTCCCTCCCGTTATACGTCGCCTGGCCGATAGAATCCGACTTCACATAGGCAAACCCGTTTTCCTCGAGCACGCCCTTGAACTGATCCAGGCTATCCCTGGCATCATCCTCCAGAGAAACGGACACATACTGCGAATAATTCTTGCCGCTCGTATGCACGCTTTCCGTACCCGTTATATGGCGGACATACCAGAATGTCATGAGCGAGTCGTCATCCCATGCCCTGCGATCCTTATCCGAAACATAATCCTGGATAAAGCCTACTTCTTCCGGCAAGTCCTCCTCATATCGCGGGGCATCAAAATCATAGCCGTTCCTTTTCCCGCCCAGTCCCTTGACGCAGCGGACAGAAACGGCATGGCTGATATGCGTCATATACACATTGGATCCGGAACCCTTGACGAAATGGATAGTCGAGGGAGTAATCGAAATGTAGCTCAGCCAATCCGTCGTTTCTATCGAGGCCGTCCAGAATTCCGACGACGTTCCAAGCCCCGAAAATTCCTTGCCATTAAACACGCCCGCAGGAACTACATTGAAGCCGAAGCGATCCGAGGAATACGTCTTTTCGAGATAATCATCCCGGTAATACGCCTGCAAGGCATCCCCGGCACTTTCGCCTTCGCCATGGGCATCGGCATACGCAAACAGCGTGTCCCATTCCGCGTGTTCCGGCACATGCCAGCCATCGGGGCATATCCCTTCGCGGGGATGGAAATCGCTACGGAGCCTGCACCCGGAGAAGTTGTCACCACATCCCCTGTTCGAGGTATCCAGGGCAATTTCCCAGTTATAGAGGCGGCCATACTTCTCGCAGTTCTTCTCGTCATCTTCGTAGCAGAGGCTGCCTTCGGCGGCATAGTTCAGGTTTTCCGCCATCCATTCCTGCGACCCGAGCTTCACTGTCTTGTAGACACGGCCATCGCGGGCATCCGTCAGTTCTCCGAAAACAGGTTCACCCGAATCGATGGACGAACTGCTAGGCGTATTTTCGGAACTGGAAGAGGCCGGTTCTTCACCCGGAATATGCCAGCGTCCGCCTTCGCAGACAAAGTATTCGTTGTACATCTTGCTCAGCTTGTTCACGTTGCGCTTGGTATCGCCCTCGCGCTTTTGGGTGCACTGGCCGAGCCCGTAGTTGTCCCACCAGAAGTTCGTCACGTATTTCTCGAAGGCGGGCACGGAATCCGCATACTTCCAGCCTTCGACATTGTCGCGCACGGTTGCGAGTGAGCCCTTGAGGTCGGCATCGCACGCCCAGTCCGCAATCACGGCCTTCGTGTCGGCATCTTCCCAGTCGCCGCCTTCCGCAATCGCGATGCTGAACTCGCCCATGCGCTCGGTGAGTCCCGCCACGTCGGCATCCGCATGCATCAGCACGCTGATGGCGAGCAGCGCCGCGTTGCCGTCGCCCGACTCGAAAATATTCAGGTCTTCGGATTTGCCGAAGTCGACATCGATGCCGAACGCCGCGAGTATTTCTTCGTCCGCCTGAGCCTTCGCCTTTGCAATGGACATCTTCTTCTCGGTGACAAGGTACATCACGCGCTCGTATTCCAGGTGCGTGAGCAGGTTGATGTTCACCGTCTTGCGTTTGGTGAGATCGGTCAGCGCGCGAAGCGTCACCGTGCCCGTAGACTTCTTGCCCGTAATCTCGTCGCGGTAGTAGCCCGACGCCTCGAGGATGGCGTACTGCGACTGCAGATTGATATCCTTGATGGCGAAGTCGCCCTTGTCGCTCTTGATGGTGCCCTTGAAACTCTTGCCCGTCTGCTTGAGCGTGATGCCGTCAAGCTCCTGCACCGTCACGGAGGAACCCGTCACGAACGGGCCCTTCTGCGACACGCCCGCCACTTCCCAGTCCTTGACCGCGGTGATGCCCTCGGATTCCTCGCTCGTACCGGTGGTTTGCCGGCCGTCGGAACAGGCGGTCACAAGAATCGACCCGAGCATAAGCGTCGGCAGAATCCATTTCTTCATATTCAAATCCTTTTTGGTAAACATACTTTATTCTCCTTTACCCGGCGTCCCCTGGACGCGTTTTAAATTCTCCGTGAGCGGGAAAAACTGGAAATTGAGCCTGCACACCTTATCCGGATGCTGCTCGTCGGCGACTAGCGACACGATGCGCTTGCGGCACCGCGCAAGTTCTTCTATAACCTTCGCGTAGGTTTCTGCGGTCACGCCCATCGTAATCCCGCTGAAGTGGCGTTCCGAAATCGGCAACTTGTCGAGGGCATCGAGCGCGAATTCGCCCATCTGCCGCAGCAGCGAATGCACCGCAACGGCGACCACGTTCAGGCGGCCTGTCGTAAGCGAGCGGTTCGTCTGGTGGTAATTGCCCTTGATGTCGCGCGTAAGGAGCCCCGCCTTCATGAGGAAACTCAGGCTTGCACTCACGTCGGCCGCCGAAATTGCGGGTCTGCAGGCCTTCGCAATCTCGTGTGGTTTCGCTCCCGGCATGGCAACCGCCAGCTCGCGCACCACGGAATGCTTCCAGGTTTCGTAGAAGGTGTACAGGTCGCTGCCCAGGATCTTCACGTGGTGCGCATCGCTCAGCGCCCGCATCTCCTCGAAACACTTTTTCTTCTGCACGTCCGTCTTCGCGTTCTCGTAGCGCACCATCAAGACAAAGTAGTCGTACTCGAAGCCGAGCAACCCCATGGCAAGCGCAGTCTTTTTCGCCCCCTCCTCCAAGAGGCGGGTCTTGCCGTCGCAAACGAGCTTCAAGTACGACCCCGAGGCAAACCCCGCGAGCCTCGCAAATTCGCGCCAGGTAAATGCGGAACTACGCTTGCGTTCGCGGTAGTAGTCCAACACGTACTCGCGGTAGTCTTTATATTCAACAACTGATTTCATCATGACTATAAGATAGATTTATGCGGGCATGCGCGCAACATTTTTGTTAAAACAAAATTGGCGATTTTAAGCAAATTTCGCCACTTCTGATTATAGCAGAAAGATTTTTGTTAAAGTAAAAAAACAAAAACGTGAAACTATAAAACAAAAAAGGAGCCCCCGGCGCATTGCCGAGGGCATTCCTTTGTAAAGATCCTCGCCTTCGCGGGGATGACGTCTTAGCTCAGGCGGCTAATCATGTAACCGGCGCAGACAGCAGTACCGATAACGCCGGCCACGTTCGGGCCCATAGCGTGCATCAAGAGGAAGTTCTGCGGGTCATACTTGGCACCTTCCACCTGAGAAACACGTGCAGCCATCGGCACGGCGGACACGCCAGCAGAACCGATAAGCGGGTTCACGGGGTTCTTCGGAGAGCACCAGTTCATGATCTTCGCGAGGAAGAGGCCGGCCGCGGTCGAGAAACCGAAGGCGACAACGCCCATGGCGATAATCATGAGGGTCTGCGGCTTCAGGAAGATGTCGGCAGACATCGTGAGACCCACGGAAGTACCGAGGAAGATGGTCACGATGTTCATGAGTTCGTTGGAGGAGGTCTTCACGAGACGTTCCACGACGCCGGCTTCCTTGAAGATGTTGCCGAGCATGAGCATGATGATAAGTGCTGAAGCATCGGGCACCACGAGGATGCAGACAATCATCACCATCACGGCGAACACGATGCGTTCTGCCTTGCTCACCTGGCGGAGAGCCTTCATGCGGATCTTACGTTCCTTGTCGTTGGTCATCAGGCGCATGATGGGCGGCTGGATGAGCGGAACGAGAGCCATGTAGGTGTAGGCCGCCACGGCGATAGGTCCGATGAGGTGCTTTGCGAGTTTGTTCGCAGTGAAGATGGAGGTCGGACCGTCGGCGCCGCCGATGATACCGATGGAGGCCGCTTCACCGAGAGTAAAGCCACCGAGGGCCACGGCGCAGAACATGGTCGCGAACACGCCGAACTGGGCGCCACCGCCGAGAAGCAGCGTACGCGGGTTGGCGATAAGCGGTCCGAAGTCCGTCATGGCACCCACGCCCAAGAAGATGATGGGCGGGAAGAGTTCCAGGTGGATACCCTGGCTGATGTAGTAGTAGAGGCCGGCAGTCGGCGTGAACATACCTTCGATGCTCCAGCCGCCATCGTAGAACCCGGCGCTCGGGATATTCACCGCCAGCGCGCCGAGGGAAATCGGCAAGAGCAGCAGCGGCTCATACTTTTTGACAATCGCCAAGTACATCAGTACGAAACTCACGATCCACATAATCACCATGGGGCCGGTGACATATGCGAATCCGGTATCGCACGCGAACTCGACGACCGAATTTAAGAGTGAACTCATTTATCTGTACCTCTTAGGCGATGGTCATGAGGGTCTGGCCGTCGACGACGGTATCGGTTTCCTTGACGGAGATGGAGTTGACGGTGCCGGCGCACGGAGCGACGACCGGGTTTTCCATCTTGAGGGCTTCGATGATGGCCACTTCCTGGTTGGCTTCGACCTTGTCACCGACCTTGACCTTCAGCTTGAACACGGAACCGGCGAGCGGGCACTTCACTTCGGTACCACCGGCTGCGGCGGGAGCTGCGGCAGGAGCGGCAGCGGGGGCAGCGGCGACCGGGGCTGCCGGAGCGGCGGCGACGGCGGAATCAAGAACTTCTACTTCGACGTCGTAGGTCTTGCCTTCGAAACTGATACGGACTGTTTTCTTCATTTTGATTTTTCCTGGCTTATAAGCCTGTTAAGTTTTAAAAGTTGACCTTACTTGACAATCGTCCAAGCAGGGGAGTTAATGTTCTTGTAGGCGGTCACGCGGCAGGGCTGACCGATGGCCTGGGTCGCAGCGGCGGTCACCAGGGCAAGGAACGTATCGTTGCTCATGCCGGGGTGTTCTTCCAGGGCGGCGACGGCGGCAATGCCGAGGAACGCCTGGAGCTGCTTGTTGGTGAAGCCCGGGTGGACGCTCTTGGCGTTCGGGTCCCAGTCGCAGTGGGCCGGGGCGATCGTCTTCGGAGCGGCGGCGGCAGGAGCAGCCTTGACCGCGGGTGCCGGAGCCTTGATCTTGTTGAGGCCGAGCTTCGCCATGATGAAGTTCATGAGGTAGCAGAGCACCGTGAGGCCGATAATCACCACCATCACCACTATGAGGCCGGTAGCCTGGAATTCAACCAGGGAACCGATGCCGAACGTGTCGGATTCGCCCTTGCAGCCCTGTTCGGTGGAGTATTCGCCCTTGCAGTAGGTGGTCCCGATCTTCGCCTTCGCGATGGGGAGGACCTTGTGGCCGGCGGCGTTCTCGATGGAATCGCGTACGTCGCGGGCAAGCACTGCCTGGTCGTAAGTCTTGTAGAGAACCGCATGGTTACCGCCGTGGGTTTCCACGATCTTGTAAACCATGTCATCGCTCATGCCCGGCATAGAAAGCTGCGCCTGGACCTGGGCTGCGTCGGAGGGGAGCATGAGCCCGAGCTGTTCGTCGAACTTGCCCTTCACCTTGGCAGCCGGTTCGCTTGCAACGATAGCCGGTTGCTGCACAGCTTCTTCGGCGACAGGGGCCGCGGCGGGGGCCGGGGCTACTGCGGAATCAGCTGCATTCTGTACTGTTTCATTCATATAGGAATGTGTCCATTTAATTAAGTGAACTGTTTGATAAAATCAACGCGGGATAATTTAGAATTTTTTTTCGGAGAAGGCTGTAAAAACCCTTGCCACATGGCCGAATTTTTCTATAATTGAGCCCGTCGAAAGACCTCTGGATGATTAGCTCAGTTGGTAGAGCAGCTGACTCTTAATCAGCGGGTCGCAGGTTCGACCCCTGCATCATCCACGAAAGCCTCTCCCCAGCGGAGAGGTTTTTTTGTACCCTGTACATATTGCGCCTGCGGCTACATTATTCCCGTTTCGAGGCCCTTGACAGGGATATAGCGCACAGAACCATCGGCAGAAATAATCATCGCGACACCCGCCATGTAGTTGACCCAGTGGTATTTTTCGTAGTAGCGCACGTTCGCATGCCCGTCGCTCGTGTACGCAAGGAGCGGGACCACCAGGTAGTCGTGCGTGCACATCACGTTCACGCGCTTCATGCTCCCGATGTTCGCTAGAATCTGGTCCTTGAGCAGTTGCTCGCTGCGCGTTTCCAAATCGTAGAACGCATCGGGATAGGCGCCCGTGAACCCGTACTTGGAATACACCACCCAGCCACCGCCATCGGAATTCACGTAGGCGTCCGCCTTGTCGGCATCCTTCACGTACCAGTCGCCATTCATGTAACTGAGCTGTTCGATGCTGTAGTTTGCCTGTCCCTTGCCCTGCGCAATGCCTTCGCAAGTCTCGTAGGTGCGCGTATAGCCCGAATACCCGAAGTAGAAATCCTCCGTCCCGACTTTCGCGAGGCGCGCGCCCAGGTCGCGGGCATATTTCTTCCCGTTGTCAGTCAGGTGGCCACCCGGTCCCGTGTCGTTCGTGCGTTCGCTGTGCCGGATGATAAAGACCACCTTCTCATCCGACTTGAGGTTCGCGTAAACCTGCACGAGGTCGGTAAAGCCGTCGGCCTCCTGCGGGGTCGCGACGCGCCACTTGCCCCCGTCGAATATGTAGTAGTTGTCGTGGTTCACGCGGCCTTCACGCACCTCGCGGTCGTATTCGCCGGCACCGAATTCCGCGGTATCCTTCTCGATGGCATTCGCGACGCGCCACTGGAATCCGTTCGCATCGCAAATGAAGCGCACCTTCGAATGGTCCGCATGCTCGTAGTTGTTCGCAAAATAAACGCTCTGGCCCTGGTTCACGTACGTGACCTTCCCCGCATTCGAGGCGCCACACGGCTCAAAACCGTAGGCTATCGGAAAAAACTCGCGCATGTATCTTTCGAAGTAAGGGACGTTCCCGCCATAGAACGGGGCCGCGTTGTTGCGGACATCGTTATACTTCCAGCTGGAATCAAGCCCCACGACCCAGTCCGCAATCCTGATTTTCCAGTTCGGGTCGTTCCATACGCCATCCCCCTTCAGGTCCTCCCCCAGATTGCGGATAAAGTTCTGCGTCTCTTCTTTGCTAGCACGGTTCTGCACCATCGCCGAGACGGCAAGCATCACCGCGCCGGAATCGCTTGCAAGCTGCACGGAATCAATCCCGAAGGCGGCCGCCGCTTCGCGCTTCGCCTGCACATGCACCAGTTCCTCGGGAACATGGTTCATCAGGAGTTGTTCCACACGCGGCTCGGACAACATGTCCAGAATGTCGACAGAGGTCGAATCCTCCGCAGCCCGTTCCGCGAGAATTTCATAGACAAAGAGCGGGGCGTCAATTTTTTCGACAGTTTCATGGGAACCATTCTCACCGCCGGGCATAAAGCCGTTGCCGTCGCTACAGCCTACGGCAAACACAACAGCCATTACGGCCGCCAAACATCCAACATACCACCTTTTCATATCCATCCGCACCTATTCTTTCTTCATTGTCCCCGCATCGAGCCCCTTCACCGCATAAATCCGGCGCTTCCCGTCGGGTTTTAGAACTATAGCAAAACCCGCAAGATAATTCAGCCACTTTTTCGACGTGTAATAATTCATGTCTATGCTGTTGTCCGAAACTAAGGCGACAACCGGAATAATAAGCAAGTCATGCGAAATAAATATCCCCACTCTTTTTCCGGATCGCTCGAATGCGGGAACAATGTTATCGTCCAGGTACTCGGCAACGCGCGGGGAGAGTTCGTAGAACGCGTCGGCATAGCGACCATCGTAGAGCCACCTAGATGTCACCTTCCAGCTTCCGCCATGGTCATCCTTGTACTGATTGTAGAGGACCGTATCTTTCACGAACCACGAGCCGCCCAATAATTCGAGCGTGTCGGCAAGCGTATCGGCCTGGCCTCGGCCCTTCGCGATGTTGTTGCAGGTCTGGTGCGTCCTCGTGGCGGGAGATGCCGCAAAATAAATATCAAAGTCGCCCTTGAGCTTTTCGCCAAACGACAGCGCCTGCTGCACCCCTTCGTCATTCAGGGGCCCTGTCGAAGAATAATCGCTCCCCCGTTCGGCATGGCGCAATACGGCAACAATCTTCTCGCCCTCGGCGAGGCTGTCCAGCACATTCCTGAGCGGGACAAAGGCGGTGACATGCGGTTCGACAACCTGAACGCTATCGACCACGCGGACGCTATCCACAATGTTCACGCTGTCCTTGACATTGAGACTATCCACCACGTGCACGCTATCCCTGACCCGTACGCTATCGATTACGCGCACGCTGTCGCGCAAGACAACGGAATCGCGGATGACAACCGAATCACGGATGACGACGGAGTCGCGCACCACGACAGAATCGCGAACAGTTTCTTTTACCTTGTCCGAAGAGACCTCCGACGCGCCGGTCGCATCGTCCTCGCACGAAACCAGGAACGGCGCAACGCATGCGACGGCGAGAGCTGCAAGCAGGTTCCTGAATTTCACGCACCACCCCCTTCGATGTTTACATCGTCATTGTCCCGGAAGAAAGCCCCTTGACCGGAACATAGCGCATCTTGCCGTCGGTGCCCATGATGATGGCGACACCCGCAAGGTAGTTAATCCAGCTCTTGGTATCGAAATAGCGCAAGTTCACCTTCTTGTCCGTGCAGTAGGCGGTAATCGGGGCGACAAACATGTCATGCGAAATCCAGACTCCCACGCGGTTCACGCTTGCAAACCTCGGCTTCACGACTCCCGTGAGGAATTCCTCGCTACGCTTGTCGAAGTCGTAGAACGCATCGGCATAGGCGCCCTTGTAGGCATATGCCGACGCCACGACCCAGCCGCCGCCATCGGAATTCTTGTAGCTGTCATACTTGGATTCGTCCTTCACGTACCATTCGCCATCCAGATCCTTGATGGTATCGGAAACAAACGGCGACACTCCCGCGCCAGACGCCACATTCTCACAAGTCTCGTAGCTGCGCGTGTAGGTAGAATTCGCGAACACGATGGCATCACCCTTGAGCTTCTCGCCCACGGTCTTCGCCTGTTTCTTGCCGTTATCCGTCAGGTGGCCCTTCTTGCCCGTATCGTCAGTACGTTCCGCATGGCGCAAGATAAAGATGACCTTTTCTCCCGGAGCAAGCGAGGCGTACACATCCCCGATATCCTCGAATTCCATGATGTCGTCGGACGTAGCCGCACGCCACTTGCCCTTACTTTGCTCGTACACGTAGAATTTATCCGCATTGATCTTTCCGGCCTTGATCTGTCCGTCGTAATCGCCCTTGCCAAAACCCACCGTATCCTTCTCGATATCGGTCGCCGCACGCCACCGGTGCGTCTCGGCATCGCAAATAAAGCGCGTGCGCGGGCCTTCGGGCTGTTCGTAATACGAAATGAAGTACTTGCTCAGGCTGTTGTTCACGTGTTTCACGGTCCCTGCCGTCATAGAGTTGCAGGCGCCGAACTGGTAGATGCCGGTCCAGAAATTGCGCAGGTGTTTCTCGAAGTCGGGGACATCGCCACGCTTCCAGCTAGCGATATTATTCCGGATAGTCGCATACGAGCCGCTCGTATCGAGCACCATGAGCCAGTCGGCGAGGTCCGCCTTCGCATTGTTGTCGTCCCAGTTGCCGTTGCCCTTGATGCGTTCGGCAATGCCCGAAGTGTACTGGAGCATGTCGTTGCCAGAGCCGTTCCTTTGCATCATGATGGAAACTGCAAGGAGCGCCGCGCTGTATTCATCGCCATCGAACAGGCTGATGTCTTCGGCAAAACGTCCGTCGGTCGTAACCGTAGACTGTTGCTGCTGCCCGTAGCCCCACGGGAACCCGTTGTTTCCGCCGCCCGAAGATTCGCCCAGGTTAATCTCGAACGAAGAGAGGATTTCCTTCAGGGCCTGGGCCTTCACCGCACGGATCGGCTGGTTGTTGCCGCTATTCTCTACAAGCTTCAATACGCGCGGGGCTTCCATGTGGGTAAGCATGTTCACGTTCACCGTATCGCGGTCCGTCACGTCGACCACCGCCTTGAGCGTCACCATCTGCGACGAAAGCCCGCCGGTCAGTTCGTTATGGAAGTAGCCGTTCGCCTCCACGCGCAGGTACGGCGACACCAGGTCGACGCTGTCGAAACTGAAGTTGCCGCCCGCCTCGGTAATGCAGGTCTTGTGAATCTTCTTGGAATCGGCAAGCCTCTGCGTGCTGTCGAGTTCGATGATCTTGACCGACGCCCCGTAGCGGAACGGGCCCTTCTCCGCAAAGCCAACGATATGCGCTCCCGGCAAACGCACCGGCATCGTATCGAGCGCAGAGGTTCCACTACCGCCGCCATTGAAGAATCCCCACGGGTTCGACTGGCCCTGGCCGGAAGATTCCTCTTCTTCCTCTTCCGCACCCGGAGCCTCCAAGGTCAACACGCCATTGTGGCAACCAATCTTGAAAAGCGACTCGACCGTCTCGGAGGGGAACCATTCCTTCTCAAGGCAGAAATAAAGGACATGTTCGCTCTCGACATAGAAGGACTCCCCTTCCTTATCGGGCGTGCAGGCGGGCAGGTCGTTCTTGCTCAGGACCGCAGTCGTATCTTCAATCAGGGAATCGCCCACCGCGGAGATGGGTTCAGCCTTCACGGAACTCGAGCTGGAACTGCCATGGTGGCCGCCATGCGAATGGCCACCGCTAGAAAGCGCAGCGGACCCGCTGGAAGGATCGTCCACAGAAGAACCTTCGGATGCCGGGTTGTCGGATCCACAAGATGCCAAAAAAAAGGCGATCAGTACAATAGGCCATATCGTCTTCATAATAATGAACAATAGTAATTTACAACCGGATTTCAACTACATGAAGGCAGAATCCAGGCCCTTGACGGGCACATAGCGCCTATTTCCGAGCTCGTCGACAATAATGGCTACTCCCGCGAGATAATTGAGCCACTTTCCGCCGTCGTACTTGCGGAGGTTCACCTTGAAATTCGTGCAGTAGGCGACCAGGGGAACCATCACCTTGTCATGCGAGCTGAGCATCACGAACCGCTGCGACGGGTCGTTGTACTTCGCGAGGAGCACATCCACAATCAGTTCCACGGAGCGTTCGTCCAGCTTGTAGAACGCGGCATTCTCGCCCGTCGTATAGGCTCCCGTGTAGGCATACTTGGAGGTCAGCTCCCAGCCACCGCCACATTCGGATTTCGCCTTCTCGCTCGCCTCGTGGTTTTTCTCGTACCAGTTGTCGTTGAGTTCCGGGAAGGTATCGCGAATGTCGGACTGCTGGCCGCGTCCCTTCGCTATGTATTCCACAGTCTGGTGGGCGCGCAGGAACTCGGAAGCCCCCAACAGGAAATCTTGCCTATGCTTCGTGAGCCGCTTGCCCAAATCGCGCGCCTGCTCCTTGCCGTCAGAAGTAAGCGTCCCGGAGATGCTCGTGTCGTCGCCACGCTTGCCGTGCCGAATCACGAAGATAACGCGCTCGTTGTCCTTGAGCCCGTCATAGACATCCTGGATGTCGACAAAAGTACTCGTCGCCGACATCTGGACAAAGTAAGAATCCTTTTCGAGTTCTGTCGAATGGCGCCATGCCTTTGTCGAAGCATCGTAGGTATAGAAGATGTTGCCGCTAAACGCTCCCGGGCGCACTTCGCCATCCGAGCCCGAACCGAAGGCAGACACGTCCTTCAAGGAATCGGAAGCAAGCCCTACGCCGCCCGCAATCTCGCAGACAAACCGGTCCGGAACTTTCGAGAAGTCCGATTCGTCCGCGACAAAGTAGCGGCTCGCGACATTCCCCACGTGGAGCATCGTTCCCGCATTTTCGCTATTGCACTCGGGAAGCCCGAGTTCCTTCTGGTAGAACAGGCGCAGGTACTTTTCGAAATCGGGAACAGACGGCGCCTGGGCAGAGAGCCACTTGCGGACACCGGCAAAGGCATCTTCCGCATCCGCACGCAAAGCCCAGTCGGCAGCTGCCGCACGTGCAGCCGAATCATTCCAGAGTCCGTCATCCGCGATGTCGTCCACGATATCCGCAAACGAAAACCCATCGCCCACCGCCACGCGCGAAGAAACAAGCAGGTGGATGGCGAGGAAACGTGCTGCCACTTCCTCTTCCGGCAAGTCGGTAAAATCGTCCATGCGGAACGCGCGCAAGACCTCTGTTGACGCCTGCTCCATCGCCGTGGCCAGCGTCTGCCCCGCAGCGACAAGGGTTTCGGCACGCGAAAGTTCGGCCGTCGAAATAAAGTCCACATTCACCGTATCGCTCGAAGACAAGTCACCCAACGCCGAAAGCGAAAGCCCTGCGACCTGCGCTCCCTGGAAATCGAGAGCGACGCCATCGACCGTCACCCTGACATAGGGTCTTTGGTAAGAGACCGGGAAAGTAGCCTCGACAACGGAAGCGCTTCCCGAATCAACCCCGTTCACGGAGAAGTCGGTCAGCGTCTGCAGATATTCAATCTTCATCGAGGAGTTCGGAGACAAGGCGAACAGGGCGGACAAGCGCCCGTCAACAGCAAGACGGCTGAGATGATAGATAGAATCCGGATTCCTGACCCAATCCGTATCATGGGAAATGGAATCGGCCAGCTCAAGGGTATCGCCCGGCTTTAGGGAATCACCCGGCTGCGTGCCGATTACAGCACCCGAGGAAAATCCCCAATAATAGTACGACGAAGAAGAAAATGCTGTAGAAAAATCCCCTCCCTCCGGCGCGGCAGAAGAGGAGTCCGGAGTTTCGGCTCCAGTAGGCGACGCCTCGTCGCCACACGCGACAACCCCAAAAGAGAGCGCACATACGAGCGCCCACAAAAACGCAAAACTCTTTTCCTTTCGTGTACCCATCAAGACGCCCCATGAACGTATAAACGCGGAGTCACACACCCATCTTAAAGATATAATAATTTTCTTACATGCGGAAGATTTTTCCCGCAAATCGGGCATTCCAAGTGCGAATGATGCGGAAACGGAGCGTTTCCTAGAGCATTTTCCCGGTTTCGAGGAAGCGGTTGTGCATCTCGAAGGCGCGGTCGAGCGCAAGCGGCAGGTGCTTGCCCTTCGCATGCTTCAGGCCGTATTCCAGGAAATCGGTCAGCGGTTCACGGAAATCGGGGTGGGCGCAGTTCTTGATAATGAGCCGCGCGCGGTCTTCCGAGGCGAGCCCGCGGAGGTCGGCAAGGCCCTGCTCCGTCACGAAAATCTGCGTGTCGTGTTCCGTGTGGTCCACGTGGCTCACGTACGGCACGATGCTAGAGATGGCACCGCCCTTCGCGACAGACGGCGTGAGGAAAAATCCGAGGGCGCAGTTGCGTGCAAAGTCCGCCGAGCCGCCGATGCCGTTCATCATCGCCGAGCCGCACACGAGACTGCTGTTCACGTTCCCGAAGATATCGGCCTCGAGGGCGGTGTTCATCGAGATGACGCCCACGCGGCGGATGATGTCGGGACTATTGCTTACCTCTTGCTGGCGAAGCACAAAGTGCTTTTTCCAGTCGGCAGCGTTCTGCACGAACTCCTGCTGCGCGGCCTGCGAAAGCGTGAGCGCCGTACCGGAGGCGACACCGAGCTTGCCCTTCTTGAGTAGCGGGAGCACAGCCTCCTGGATGACCTCGGTAAACAGGTCGATGCGCCCGAGACGCTCGTCGTTCGCCATCGCGCACAAGACCGCATTCGCGACCTTCCCGACTCCACTCTGGTAGGCCATTCCCTTCGGGAGCCTGCCGTGCGATTCCTCGAACCGGATAAAATCGAGAATGCGTTCGCCGATATTGCGGGAAACATCGTCGGGTTCTACAAACGGGGTCACCTCGTCGTAGGCATCGTTCTCGACGACTGCGATTACTTTATTTACATCAATCTTGACAAATTCACTACCCACGCGGTCGCCTGCGGAATAGACCGGCAGGGGTTTCGCATGCGGGGGCAGTTCCGGGAGGGCGTCGTCGTGCATGCCGACGCAGCTCTCGCCCAGGCGCGTGTTTAACTCCAGGATAATCTTCGGCGCCATGTCGAGGTAGCAGACCGAATTCCCCCCCGAGGTAGAAAGGCACACGCGGCCGTCGGGCAGTATAGCGCTCACCTCTATCACGGCGACAGTGGGCGCAGGAACTGCGCCCGTGCGCACAAGGTAGCCCATCTTGCCGAGGTGCGCGTCGATATAGCGGATGCTCCCGTCGTTGATACCCTTGCGAAGGCTCGGGTTGCTCTGGTAGGGCATGCGCAGCTTGAGCGCACCTGCGCGGGAGAGCGCCCCGTCGCAGCTGTCGCCGGTCGAGGCGCCCGCATAGAGCGTCACCTGAAAGCTCTCGCCGGCGGCATGCAATTTTTCGGCGCGGGCCGCAAGCGCGAGGGGTACCGCCTTCGGGTAACCCGCGAGCGTAAAGCCCGAAACCCCGAGGATATCGCCATCCTGAATCATCGCCGCGGCATCTTCCGCGGAACACTTCTTGCCTTCAATCCAATTCATATTATCAACCATTTTTCATTCTAAAATCAAGTCTGAATCCTTCGCGCCCTTCGGCAAGCTCACTTCGGCCATGCTCAGTGCAGGCAGGGGCCTTACAAGGTTGGTGAGCCTGTCGAACCACGCGTCACTTCCGGAAAACCCACTTCTTGTACAGCATAAAGCTAGCTAACACGTAGACCACGTTCGCGACTACGTTCGCGAAATACGTAGGCTTCATGAACTGCGAAATCCATGCGGTAAACGGCCTGCACCACTCAGCATTCTCGAGCAGGTACGAAGTTCCTTCGAGCGCCCCGAGATTAAGCGCGTAACTCAGCAAAAAGACAACGAGGAACCGCACGACTTCCGTTCGCTTGCGGTTGTTGCTTCTGAAATTCCAAATGCGGTTCATGAGGTAGCTGTTGATGCCGCCCGCGACAAACCCCAAAAAATTCGAGATTTCCTTGCCCCAGTCCAGCCACTGGTGCAGCACCCACACCACGGCAAGCGTGATGAGCGTGTTTACGATGCCAATGGCATTGTACTTGATGAAATGGAGCACAATTAAAATTTAACATTTTTAAGACACGCACCTAATTTTCAATTAGGTGCATGCGCACACCTTCGGTGCGCATTAACGAAAAAAAGGCGTCCGCGGTTGCGGGCACCTTTTTGAACTTATGTCAGCTGTCGATTACTCGAACGGAACAAGTTCCACGCGGCGGTTCTTGGCGCGATTCTTCTTGCTGTTGTTGTCAGCAATCGGCTTCTCGGAACCGTAACCCACAGCGCGGACGCGTTCGGCAGCGATACCCTTCTTGATAAAGTAGTTCGCAACCATGTCGGCGCGATCCTGAGAAATCTTCTTGTTGGTCTGTTCAGAACCGGTGTTGTCCGTGTGGCCCTGGACTTCGAGCTTCGCGGATTCGACCTTCTTCAAGAGCTTGACGATATCGTCGAGGATCTTGTAGCTCGCCTTGGTCAGCTTGGAGGAACCGGTCTTGAACTGGATACCCTTCTTGAGGAGTTCGAGGTCTTCCTTCTTGTTGACCGGGCAGCCCTTAGCGTCGATCTTCACGCCTTCGAGGGTGTTCGGGCACTTGTCCTGGAAGTCGGCCACACCGTCCTTGTCGGAATCGAGCGGGCAACCCACGGAGTCGACCTGGGCGCCAGACGGAGTGTTTTCGCACTGGTCAATGCCATCGGCCACGCCATCCTTGTCGGTGTCGCTGCTGCAGCCCGTGGAGTCAACAGGCACGCCGGGCTTGGTGTTCGGGCACTTGTCGAGAGCATCCGGGATGCCGTCCTTGTCGTAGTCAAGCGGGCAGCCGGTGTTGTCGACCGTGTAGTTTTCCGGAGTTTCGGCACACTTGTCGAGGTAGTCAGGCACGCCATCCTTGTCAGCGTCGGCCGGGCAGCCAACGGTATCGACAGGCACGCCCTGCTTGGTGTTCGGGCACTTGTCCATAGCATCGGGGATACCGTCGTTGTCGAAGTCGCCTTCGCAGCCTTCGGAGTTCACCTGGGCACCCTGCTTGGTGTTCGGGCACTTGTCGAGGGCATCGGGCACGCCATCCTTGTCAGCGTCAGCCGGGCAGCCCACGGAGTCAACCGGGAGACCAGCCGGAGTGTTGAGGCACTTGTCGAGAGCATCCGGGATGCCGTCCTTGTCGTTGTCGACCGGGCAACCGGTAGAATCGACAGTGAAGCCAGCCGGAGTATCGGCACACTTGTCCATGTCGTCGGTCACGCCGTCCTTGTCGCTATCCTTCGGGCAACCCGTAGAATCGACAGGCACGCCCTGCTTGGTGTTCGGGCAGCGGTCGAAGGAATCTTCCACGCCGTCGCCGTCGAAGTCGCCTTCGCAGCCGTTGATGCCGACGTTAGCGCCTTCCTTGGTTTCGGGGCACTTGTCAAGACCGTCGTAAACGCCATCCTTGTCCGTATCGATCGGGCAGCCGACAGAGTCGATCGTTGCGCCTTCCGGAGTGCCGGGGCACTTGTCGAAGCCATCGAGAACGCCGTCCTTGTCGCCATCGAGCGGGCAACCAGTAGAATCAACAACAGCGCCAGAAGGTGTATGCGGGCACTTGTCGTTCTTGTCGTTGATGCCGTCGCTGTCTTCATCCTTGTCCTTGCCGCCAAAGCGCCAGGTAAGGGCAGCAGTACCGGCAAAGCGCGGAGTCGGAACGTAGCCGTAGGTGACCTTGTTGCCGCGTTCATCGATGTAGCGGACCGTGAACTTCTCAACATCTTCCATCTCTTCCTTCCAATCGTAGCCGATGTTGGTAAGGGCGCGGACGGACATATCGAGACCCATGGCGAAGTCGATGTTCCAGGGCAGGTGGAAGCGGAGACCCGGAGTAACGATCATCGGGTCGGCCATCATGTCACGCGGGTAACCCGTCTTCTGCACGCGGTATTCGCCAGAGTATTCGACGAAGGCGTCCAACCAGGAGAGCGGGAGCCAGTTGATACCCGTACCGTAGACAAGCGTATTGGCCTGTCCGTCACCGGTAGCAAGCACGAAGCCCGCATGGGTGTTCCAACGGATGGGGATATTCTTCTTGGTGAGGTCCAAGGTGAATTCGAGAGTCGCGGCCATCGCAAATGCGTCGGCAGAGAACGGATGGGTGTAGCCTTCATCGTTCAGGTACCAGGCGTGACGCGGACGCGTACCCACGGAGTTTTCGCCAGTCGGGATGTAGAAGTCGAACATGGCGGCAAGGCCGAAGATGCTCTCGTCACTGAACGGGACGCCAGCCTTGAACCAGAGGTCAAGGTCGCCACGGCTCGTGGTCCACATGTCATAGTAACCGGACGGGCCTTCGTCGTCGTTGGCGTGGTCGTAGTAGAGCGGGAGGCTCACACCGACATCCAAGAAGTCGAGAAGACCGATTGCCGCATTGAAGTTACCGGCGAGAGTCCAGTCCCAGCGATTTAAGGTATAGGTCTTTCCCTTGGAGGTGTACTGACCACCGCGAGTAAGGGACCAGTTATCCAGAGTAATGTCTCCACCCGTGCCAATGACAAAATTCCACTGGCCGAGGGTTCTGGCATTATGCTGGTGGATACCGTCAGACCCACCCATCAACCCGCTTTGGGCGAAGGCGAGACTACCGGCTAGTAGTGAAAGAGCGATTGCTTTTTTCATCTATTCTCCTTATTGTGTGTTAATACTTCTTGTAGCCATAGTAGCCGTAGTAGCCACCATAACCGTAACCCGAATGACGTTCGCACTTGTTGAACACGAAGGCCTTCGGCAAAGGTGTTTCGGTACTGCGGTCGAAGGTAGAGAGCGCTTCCTGGATGTTATCCATGCTATGCGCCGACTGCTTCAGCACGCACAAAAGGTAATCCGCATACTTTTCGACCAGGAGCGCATCGCTGCACTGGAATATAGGCGGGGTATCAAGAATAATCAGGTCGTACTTCTTACGGAACGTGTCGAGGAACGTACCGAAGCGGTTCTTGTTCAAGAGGTCGCCCGGGTTCACCACACGCTTGCCCGAACCGATGATGTGGTAGTTCTCGCTAACCATCTCGATGTACTCGTCATCGAACTTTTCGGCACGGAGCATTTCGCAGAGGCCCTTGTGGCCCTTCTTGAACATGCGGCCACGGCGCAGGTCCATATCCACAAGCAAAACCTTCTTGCCCGACATAGCAAAGGAGCATGCGAGGTTCGTCGAGACGAACGACTTGCCCACGCCCTCTATGAGGCCCGATACCATAAGGACCTTCTTGCCGTCGGCAAAGAGCGAGAACTCGAGCGCCGTCCTGAGGGCACGGACCGCCTCGGCAAACGGTTCGTCGGGCTTTTCGTGCACGACCGGATCGAGCACGTTGTTCTCGGTGCCCTTGCCGAGCATCGGGAGCTTTCCGTACACGCCGATTCCCGTAGCCTGCTCGACCTCGGTACTGCTCGCGACACCGTTATGCGACATGCGGCGCACGAGCACGATGGCACAGCCAAGGAGGAGGAACGCCAAGGCGACACCGCCAAAAATCAGCTTGCGGTTCGGCTTCGCAGGCTTTATGGGCACGTAGGCCTGGTCCACGATACGCACGTTTCCGACTTCACCCGCCTGCACCACGCGGAGCTGCTGGATATTGTTCAGGAGGTTCGTGTAAAGCTTGTTGTTGACTTCCACTTCCTCTTGCAGGGAGAGGAATTCCTGCTGGGTCTTGGGGAGCTTGTCCGCCGCCTTCTTCTGCTTCGCAAGTTCGCCATAGAGCCTAGCCTGCTGCTGCTCGATGGTACGGACCGTCGGGTGTTCCGCCTGGAACAGGCGCAGGGCTTCCTGCTTCTTCTGTTCAAGTTCGAGCAGGCGCTGCTGGAGGCTCACGTCCTTTTCGAGGTGTACGCGCGTTTCACCCGAAAGGTCGATAGTCCCGTTCGCATTGCGGAACGAGGTAAGCTTCTGTTCGGAAGAATCGAGCTTTGCCTTAACGCTGGGGAGCTGTTCCTCGAGGAAGTCGAGGGTTTTCTTCGCCTCGGCGCTACGCATTTCGATATTCTGCTTGAGGTAGGTATTCGCGATGGAATTCAGGATATCCGCCACGCGGTCCGGGTAGGCGTGCTGCATCGAGACGCGGATAATCCCGGAATTCTTGCCCTCTTCCGAGACGCTCAGGCCACCCAGGAGACCGGCAACCGCCATCTGAGGATGGGTCGCACCCAGGAGGAAGGTCTGGCCCGGACGGGCCTTCATGGACCGCACGCAAATGGCAAGCGTATCGCCCGCATAGGGTTGCCTGTAGGTTTCCCCGACCTCGCCCTTCAGCAATACGGCATCGTCCTCGCCCAGGAGTTCGAACTTGGTGGAATCGGGCAGCACACGGGCCTTGATCTTGATTTTCGCCTCGGATACGGCACGCGGGATGCTCAGGAACTCGAGGTCCATGCGGCCTTCCCTGTGCAAAAGGCGGTCGACCTTGTCCAGCGGTACGGCCGAATAGCAGAGGCGCTGCTCATCGACGACCGTAGAGAGCACCATGCGGCTCTTGATGAGTTGCATTTCTGCTTCGGAGGGGGTAGATACATCCAGGAGGGCACCCATTTCGCCAAGCGCCTTGGACGACTTGTTGCCCTTAACATCCACCTGCAGAAGGATATCGCTCTTGTACGCGGGACGCATCCACATGGAAGCAACGCCACCTGCAAAAAGCCCCAAAACAAGGAAAATCGTCAAGAACTTCCACTTGCTCTTCAAGAACACCAGAATTTCGAGAATGTCAATCTCGTCATCTTCCGGTTTCGCAGTAGCGCCTTGCGGTACCTTATTATCCATCAAAAAATCTCCAAGTCATTATCAAACGTCAAGATACGTTCAACGAGGGAAAAATACATTATTATTACAAAAGCTAGCAAAAAAAGAAATAGTGACGAAAATCACCCCGGCTTTTGGGCCAGTTTTTCGCCACACATCAACCACAAATATATTATCTTCTACCCCCCGTGCAACGGAAATATGTGCCAAGACATCTAAAATGACGAAAATGAGTGAAAAAAGCCCCATACTTTCGATACAGGACATCCGTCGCGACTTCAAGATGGGCGACGAGACCGTACATGCGCTGCGCGGTGTAAACTTTAATATACATCCAGGCGAGTTCGTGACCATCATGGGGACCAGCGGATCGGGCAAGTCGACGATGCTCAACATACTCGGGTGCATGGACCGCCCCACCTCCGGGCACTACATACTGGACGGCGAGCATACCGAAAAGCTAAAACGCGACGCGCTCGCACGCATAAGGAGCAAGAAAATCGGGTTCGTGTTCCAGAGCTACAACCTGCTGAACCGCACGACCGCCATCGAGAACGTGGAACTGCCGCTCCTGTACAATTCGGGAGTGAGCGCATCCGAAAGAAGGCGCCGCGCCATCGAGGCCCTGGAAAGGGTCGGGCTTGCCGAACGCATGAACCATGTGCCGAACCAGCTTTCGGGCGGCCAACAGCAGCGTGTCGCCATCGCGCGCGCACTCGTGAACGACCCGGTCATCATCCTCGCCGACGAGGCCACCGGGAACCTCGACACGCGCACGAGCTACGAAATCATGATGATTTTCCAGGAACTCAACCGCCAGGGGAAAACCATCGCCTTCGTAACGCACGAGCCCGACATCGCGACCTTCAGCGGGCGCACCATCACGCTCCGTGACGGACTCATCAAGAAGGACGTAATCAACGAGAACGTGCAGGACGCGAAAGCCGCCTTCGAGGCCCTGCCGCCACCGGAGACGATTGATAATTGATGATGGATGATTGATGATGGATAATTGACGATGGCTCCACTTACCTTGGCAAAAATCGCTCTCCGCGCACTGTTGCGCAACCGCATGCGCACCTTCCTCTCGGTGCTCGGCATCGTCATCGGTGTCGCGGCCGTCATCACCATGGTCGCGATGGGCGAAGGTTCGCGCATTTCCATCAAGGAACAGATGACAGCGATGGGTTCGAACGCCGTCATCATCATGCCGAACCGTGACAGGCGCGGCGGCGTGCAGATGGAATCTTCCGAAATGCTCGAGGAAGCCGACCTAATCGCCATCCGCGAGCAGGCGACCTACATCGACGGGGTGTCCCCGATGGTCACGGTCGGCGGGCAGGCGATTGTAGGCAACAACAACTCACCCACCACCCTGAGCGGCGTATCGGCAGACTACCTCAAGATACGCAACTACGAAATCGAGGACGGGGTCATGTTCGACGACGAGGCCGACCGCATGGCAAAGGTATGCGTCATCGGGCAGTCCGTCGTAAAGAACCTCTTCCCCGACGAGGACCCCATCGGAAAGACAATCCGCTACAAGAGCATCCCGCTAAAGGTCATCGGCACCCTGAAATCAAAGGGCTCCGGCGATTTTGGACAAGATAATGACGACGTGATATTCACTCCGTACCAGACCGTGATGCGAAGGTTTTCGGCGACAACAAATATCCGGCAAATCTACGCGAACTCCATCGGCGAAGGCTACGCCGACAAGGCGACCGAAGAAATCATGGGCATATTGAAAGAGCGTCGCGGCTGGACCAGGCCCACGGACCCGTTCCGGATCTTCACGCAGGAGGAAATGATACAGACCATCACGAGCACCTCCGACCTGATTTCGCTCGTGCTCACCATCATCGCGGGAATCAGCTTGTTCGTAGGCGGCATCGGGATCATGAACATCATGTATGTTTCCGTGACCGAACGCACCAAGGAAATCGGGCTACGCATGGCAATCGGCGCGCGCGGCCGCGACATCATGTTCCAGTTCCTGTTCGAATCCGTCATCATCAGCCTCCTGGGGGGCATCATCGGAATCGCGCTCGGCATCGCCGCCTCCGAAGTCGTGAAGAACTTTTTCAACATGCCCATGAGCGTCTCCATCACGAGCGTCATCGTGAGCTTCGGCGTATGCTTTGTCACCGGGGTATTCTTCGGCTGGTACCCTGCAAGGAAGGCGAGCAGGCTCGACCCCATCGAAGCCTTGAGATTCGAATAGGCCCCTGTCCTTTTTCCGTTTTTTCTTGTATATTTAGGGCATGGACCTGCTTGAATTCTTAAAACCGATGCCGGTCGTGGGCATTCTCCGCGACATTCCCAAGGGTGCCGAAGAGGCATGTGCAAAGACAGCCGCAAACTGTGGGCTCAAGGCCATCGAAGTGACAATGAACACGGAAGGCGCCACGGACATCATCGCAAAGCTGAAGGCATGCGCAAAGCCCTACGGCATCACCGTCGGAGCGGGCACTGTCCGGCACGGGAGCGACCTCGAAAAGGCGCTTGCCGCAGGAGCAGAATTCATCGTCACGCCCAACACCCGAAACGAAATCATCCGTCTCTCGTGCACGGCGGGCGTCCCCATCATTCCAGGTGCGCTCACGCCGACCGAAGTGCAAAAGGCATTCGACCTCGGTGCTTCCGCCGTCAAGATTTTTCCCGTAAACTGCGTCGGCGGGCCCGAATACATCAAGGCCCTGCGCGGCCCCTTCCGCGACATCCCGCTCATGGCATGCGGCGGAGTAAACGCGGATAACGTCCAAAATTACTTCAAGGCGGGAAGCAACCTCGTATCGTTCGGGGCCAGCATCTTCAATGTGCAGCTGATGCAACAAGGCGACTGGGCTACGATAGCAGACAAGCTAAAAAAACTGCTTGATGCCGTCAGCAACCGCGACTAGTCACTTTCGCATTTTCTTCTTGCATTCATACATCGCGAAATCCGCGCTGTGGAGCATTTCGTCCATTTCGCGGTAGTCGTCGCTGGAATGTGCAACACCGTAGGCAAAGGATGCGCTCTTGTCCACAATCGTCACCGCCTTCACGGCCTCCTGCATACGTTCGGCGCAGATGAAGGCCCCGCGCTTGTCGGTATCGGGGCAAAGCACCATGAATTCATCTCCGCCCATGCGGAACAGCATGTCCGATTCGCGCAGGAGCTTCTTGCATGCGCTCACCACGGCACGGAGCAAGAGGTCGCCCGCCTGGTGGCCATAGTCGTCGTTAATCTGCTTCAAGCCGTTCAGGTCGAAATAGATCAGCGAGAAGTGAGTCCCATAGCGCTTGCTGCGTGCGAACCATTCGCGCAGGGAATACATCCCGTGGCGGCGGTTGTAGGCGCCCGTCAAGTCGTCGGTCAGGGAAATATCGCGCAGGTAGCGCAGGGAACGCGAAAGCCGGATATGCACGTTCACGCGCGCAAGCAGGATATCGGTAATCGACGTCTTGGAAACAAAGTCCGATGCACCCGCATGGAACCCCTTGGTAATGCTATCGCTGTCTTCCCGGCTCGTGAGGAAGATGATGGGGAGGTCGTCGAGCGCATAGCGCTGGCGAATGCGCAGGCACACCTCGTAGCCGTTGAGACTCGGCATGTTGATATCGAGCAGCACAAGGTCCACCCTCTCCTTGTCGAGGTAATCCAGGGCCTCCTCGCCGGAGTTGCACGTCGCCACGTTATAACCCACCTGCGTCAAAAGCTCCTGCATCTGCTGGAGCGTCTCCGCACTGTCATCCACTATGAGAATCTTTTCTTCGAGCATAATCCTGGACTCCTTTTCCCCTAATCTATATTCTTGAGCCGACAAACGCCACTGCGACAACTCCGATTGGCCAAGAAGAGGCGCTTTCGCGCCCAAAAACTAGAGGAATTCGAGTTTCGGGGCGCTTTCGACAATCCCCTTTCGGGCGGCGAGTTCAAAAAACAGGGAAAGCGATTCCTTGCGCTCGTCGGTAAAACGGTAGTCGAGCACCCTGTAATAATCTTCCAGGACCCCGCGCGGGAGGTCGACCGGGTACCTGGCAAGCCAGCGATCGAGCGCGCCCGAGACATCGGCCCGGAAGCTCTCGATTCCCGCTTCCGTCTGCCGCAGGTAGTTTTCGAGCAGCGGTCTCAACTGCGGCGCGAGCGCAGCCTTCGAGATGACCCATGCGCCAAACACGAACGGGAGTCCCTGCCATTCCTGCCAGAGCGTCCCGAGGTCGTAGCTGTAGGGGAAACGGCCGCGGGCGTTCTCTTCGAGCGCGAGGTCGCCAATCAAAAGGCAGGCATCGTCCGAGGCCTCTGCCGAAAGGCCTTCGCAGTAGAACGGCGAAACCCCGTAGCGCATTTCGAGAAGAATCCGCAGGAGCGCGACAGAGGTCCTGCTCTGCGACGTAAGACGGACGTTACGGCCACCGAGATCCTCTATCGGGAAATGCGAAAAGAGCTTGACCGAGCGGACCTCGAAGGAGCACGACGTGCAAAGCGACGGCGAAAGCACGAACGCCCCGGGTTTCTGCGCAAACGTAATCGACGATGCGGGAGAAAGATGGATCGTCCCTTCCTTGAGTCCCGCGCTATGGGCACTCGGCGGGCCGTCCACGAACTTCACTCCGGCACATTCATCTTCGCGTCCGAGAAATTCATGGAAAAACGGTGCACATACCAAAAAAGGGATTCGTCCAACCTGAAGGGGCATATAAAAAAATTAACTTTTATGCGGGGCCTCCTGCAAGGCCGCAAATACAAATCAACCGACAATAAGAGATGGCTAAGGTATAATGGCTGTATTTCGCGTGAAGAAAACATCTGTGGGTGCAGACGAGAAAAGCATCGTGTTCAAAGGCAAGATTCTCGAGGGGCCCATCAGCAAAGGCATGACCATTGAAATCCCGATTACCCCGGATATCAAGATTCCGGTGAAGATTTACGACGTAGTCCAGTTCGAGAACCAGAAGGACGAAGACAAGAAGGTCGGCCTCGTCGCCGATTTCTACGACCTTCCCGAAGACATGGAAGTCATCCTCGGGCTGAACATCGCGAGCGAAGATTTGAACATCATCAACTAACCCTCAACTCATAGGACGACAAAACCATGAAAAAGGAAAGACTGCGCGGAGTGAATTTGGGTGGCTGGTTCAGTCAGGTCGACTGCATCCAGGAAAAAGACCCCGTCGGTTTCCCCGGGGTCGTCCAGCACATCAGAACCTTCCTCGACAAGAGCGATTTCAAGCGCATCCGCGAGGCGGGGTTCAACCACGTGCGACTGCCCGTGGACTACTTTAACTTGTTCAAAGGCGAGAACGACACGCCCGACGAGGAGGTCTTCGGGCTTCTGGACAAGGCGCTCAAGGAAATCCAGGAATCGGACCTCGACGTCATTCTCGACCTGCACAAGTGCCCGGGTCACGATTTCCACCTGGGCTGCTCGACGGAACAGGCGTTCTTCGCCGACCCCGCCGCACGCAAGCGCGCCTGCAACATCTGGGCGTTCATGGGCGAACGCTACAGCGGCGAACCCCGCGTGATGATGGAACTTCTGAACGAACCTGCCGGCAGCGACTCGAAGGTTTGGGACAAGGTAAAGGACGAACTCTTCTGGGCTATCCGCAAGCACGCCCCGAAAAACACGATCGTCGTGGGCAGCAACAAATGGAACAGCGCGAAGGAATTCGAGTTCCTTACGCCGCTCGACGACGACAACGCCATCTACAGTTTCCATACCTACACGCCCGTGACATTCACGCACCAGGGCGCCGCATGGATCAGCGACCCGTTCTTCCACATCGAACGCCCGTGGCCCGGCGACTATGCCGCCCCGACGGGAGATGCAGAAACGCGCCTAAACGTGGAGTACGGCAAGTGGGACAAGGCGAGACTCCAGGCAAGCATCCAGAACGCGCTCGACTTCCGCGCGAAATACGACCTGCCGGTAAGCTGCAACGAGTTCGGCGTATACGTGCAGGTGCCGCGCCAGTACCAGATCGCATGGATGCGCGACTTCCTCGACATCCTGCGAGCAGCCGACGTGGGGTTCAGCTACTGGAACTACAAGAACCTCGACTTCGGGCTTGTATCGAAGGGCGAATCGCTGCACGAGAGCCTCGCGCAGTACAACAACCCCGAAAGGCTCGACCGCGAACTGATGGACATGCTCGCGAAGGGCTAGTTCCGACCGATCGAACTGCAGACGAAGGCAACCCGCATGGCAACAGGATTCATCAACAAGCTGGAATCGTTCGGCTCGGTCGACGGGCCGGGCATCCGCTTTGTCGTGTTCCTGCAGGGTTGCCCGATGCGCTGCAAGTTCTGCCACAATCCCGAAACGTGGGGCTTCGGCAAAGTAAACGGCGCCATCGAAATGACCGCCCGGGAGCTACTCGAAAAAGCTCTCCGCTACAGGACATACTGGGGCAAGGACGGCGGCATTACCGTCAGCGGCGGCGAACCACTCGCACAACTTGATTTCATGGTGGAGTTCTTCGAGCTTGCGAAAGCATCCGGAGTCCACACATGCATCGACACGAGCGGAGTCACGTTCAGGCGTTCCGGCGAAGCGTTCGCAAAAATCGAGCGCCTGATGCAGGTGACCGACCTGCTTCTCGTGGACATCAAGCACATAGACAACGTTGTCCATAAAGAACTCACCGGACACGGAAACGAAAACATCATCGACTTTTTCCGCTACCTGGACGAAATCCACAAGCCCATCTGGATTAGGCACGTGCTTGTACCCGGAATAAGCGACGACGACGGCGCATTGACCCGCACCCGCGAATTCATTGGCACGCTCCATAACGTGGAACGCATCGACGTGCTACCCTACCACGCCCTCGCACTGGGCAAATACGCCGAACTCGGCATCGACTATGCACTCAAGGACACGCAGTCGCCCACGGCAGAGCGAGTCGCCAACGCCAACGCCCTCCTCGAAACCGAAAAGTACACCCGCTGGAAAAAGCAGTAATTTAGCGCCAGTGAAGCCATTTCGTCAAAGGAATGGCAACAATAAAATTGAAAATAAAATAAATTACGAAAACCCGAGGAAGTTCGCTTTCCGGAAGCGGCATCGTTGCACCGCCTCTCAATCCATACCCCACACCCTCTTGATCCATAATCACAAACATCACACTCATGAAAAGTGCGAACACAAAGCACTTGATAAAATTTTTTATAAAGTCTTTTGATTTCTGTGTCATCGTGGCGATCTAAAACTAATATTTCGTCTTAATACAACAAACAAAATATCGCACAAAACCGAGCGAGACAAAACCATTATCCATAGCCGAGATTTCGTCTAAAGCCTAGCAAGAGCAGGAACAACTCCGCGTAGCGTACTAAAATGTACGTGAGCGGAGTTGTGACGAACTATTGCGACGGCTTCTTAGCCTTTAATCGCGTCGCCCATGCTAAACATCGGCATATACATAGCAATGAGCAATCCGCCGACCGCGCCACCGAGGAACACGATAATCAAGGGTTCGATCATGCTCACGACGGCATCCACTGCGGCGTCCACTTCTTCGTCATAGAAGTCAGCTAGCTTCAAAAGCATGCCGCCCAGGTTACCGGTCTTCTCGCCCACGCCAGTCATCTGGATCACCATGGGAGGGAAAATGCCCACTTCGGCCATCGGGTCCGCGATGCTCTTACCGCCGGCGATACCTATCGAAATCCTTCCGATTGCCTTTTCGACGACCTTGTTGCCAGCCGTGGACGCAACCACCTTCAAGGCATCCATCACGCTCACACCCGCATTCAAAAGCGTACCGAGCGTTCTGGAGAAACTCGCCGTAGACGACTTTATCTGCAAGTCACCTATCTTCGGGACCTTCAAAAGGAACTTGTCAAATGCGAACTGCGCAGCAGGAATCTTCATCACGAGTTTCCAGCCGATAATCAGTGCGATGAGCCCGAGGAAGAGGAAGCCACCATTGTTGAGCAAGAAGTCGGAAATGTTCATCACGACCTGCGTCGGGGCAGGGAGTTCGGCATCCAAGGCAGCGAACTGTTCGGCAAACGTCGGCACCACGAAAGTCATAAGCGCGATCACCACGACGATACCCACGATGATAACCATCACCGGGTAAGTAAGCGCCTTCTTCACCTTGCGCTTCAGTCGCATACTGTTTTCCATCGTCTCGGCCAGACGCGCAAGAATCCCTTCAAGGATACCGCCCGCTTCGCCAGCCGCCACCATGTTGCAGTAGAGGGAGTCGAACACCTTCGGGTGCTGAGCCAAGGCATCGGCCAAGGACGAACCGCCGTTGATGGACTGGGTCACCTTGTGAATCACATCCTTCAATGCGGGGTTCTCGCACTGCTCTTCCAGAATGTTCAAGCACTGCAGCATCGGAAGACCGGCAGAGCACATGGAAGAGAACATACGCGTAAAGCGGGTCAAGTCCTCGTGCTTGATGCCGTTGCCGATGTTAATCTTGATTTCCATCGGCTTTTTCTTCAGCTTCACAATCGTGAGACGGCGGCGCATGAGGAGCGCTTCGGCCTCGGCCTTGTCCTTCGCTTCGAGAGTTCCCTCAAAGTTGTTGCCCTGTGCGTTTTGCGCCTTGTACAGGAATTCTGCCATAAGTTAGACTCCTTCCTTCACGAACAACTGTTCCAGCTGGTCCGGGCTCGGAGAACGGGCGAGCGCCTCGAAACGGTCGACCTTGCGGTTTTTCACCAGTTCGCAAAGGCACATGTTCATCGTGTTCATGCCGAACTTCTGGCCAATTTCGATCATGGATTCAATCTGATGGACCTTGTCGTCGCGAATAAGCGCACGGATACCCGGAGTCACGTTCATGACTTCGTAGGCCATCACGCGGCCGCCGCCAATTTTCGGGATAAGCGTCTGGCATATCACGCCCTGGAGCACGAACGAGAGCTGCGTACGCACGGTCTGCTGTTCGCCCTTCGGGAAGGCGTCGATGATACGGTTGATCGTCTGCACGCAGGAGTTGGTATGCAATGTCGCGAAGGCCAAGTGACCGGTTTCCGCAATCGTCAAGGCGCAACGCATGGTCTCGTTATCGCGCATTTCGCCGATGAGCACCACGTCCGGGTCCTGGCGCAAGGCCATCTTCAGGGCAATCGCGAAGCTGTTCGTATCGCTACCGACTTCGCGCTGGTTGATCATGCATCCCTGGTGCTTGTGCAAGAACTCGATCGGGTCTTCTACGGTCAGGATATGGTCGTGACGTTCCTTGTTGATCTTGTCGATCATGGCAGCGAGCGTCGTCGACTTACCAGAACCGGTAGCACCCGTCACCAGCACGAGGCCGGAGGGTCGGGTCGTGAACTCGGCCATGATCTTCGGGAGGCCAAGTTCCTTGAAAGTCTTGATTTCAAGCGGAATGATACGGAGGGCAAGCGCCACGCAACCACGCTGCAGGTAAGCGTTCGCACGGAAACGCGCCAGGTTCGCGATACCGAAGGAGAAGTCGCATTCCTTGTTCTGTTCGAACGACTTCTTCTGGAGTTCGTTCATCAGGCTATACGTCATGCGCATGGTCTCGTCCGGTTTCAGCTTGTCCTCGCCGATGGGGGTAAGCTTGCCGGAAAGACGGACGAGCGGAGGGGAACCTGCGGTTATGTGCAAGTCAGAAGCCCCGCGTTTAACCATTTCAGAAAGAAGATCTTGAATATTATACGACATATCAAAGAATATAACTTAAAACGGCGCGAAAAAAAAATAAATTCTTTATGGATATGCAGATTAAATCCTATAAAACTGCCGGAATTCTGGCCTTGATCGCCATTTTGTGCGCCATTTTCCTTGCCTACAGGGAAAACGCGAAGCCTTTCCAGCAGATGCCCGATTCAATCGAGAACTTCGACGCAATCAGCATCGACGGCGGGAAAACCACGTTCCAGGCAGAAAAGGGCAAGGCGACACTCATCGTGCTCAGCGCTAGCTGGTGCCCCGCATGCATCGCCGAGCTGCCGACGCTGAAAAAACTGCACGACGAATTTTTCGACGACGGCTTCCGCATCCTCATGGTAAACGAAGACGACAACATAAAAATCGCCTCACGGTTCAAGAAGAAGTACGACATGCCATGGGTCATGGTGCACTGGAACTACGACCTCATGAACATGCTCGGCAACCCGCGGGTCATCCCGGTAAGCTACCTTCTGGATGAAAAAGGCGGCATCGACTACATCGAAGCGGGAATCATCGAAGAACACCGCATGAGGCGCGCGATAAAGGCGCTTGTCAAATAAGACGCATCAGGCAATCGGGCTCGGGAACAGGATCACATCCTTGATTTCTTTTTTGCCGAGGGCAAGCATAAACAAGCGGTCAAGCCCGAGCGCCACGCCCGAGCAGGCCGGCATCCCGGATTCCAGGGCGGATAAGAAATTTTCATCGACAGGCGGAAGCGGTTTCCCCATCTGGCGGCGGATGTCGAGATCCGACTCAAAGCGCCGACGCTGTTCGGCAGCATCGGTAAGTTCCGTATAGCCGTTGCAGAGTTCCACGTTATCCATGAAGAGTTCGAAACGGCGCGCCCAGGTGTGGCCATCTTCCCCGACAAACGTCTGCGCAAGCGCGGCCTGCGACTGCGGGTAGTCGAGGATGAATTCGGGGCCGTTTTTCGCAAGGGCAGGTTCCACCAAGAAAACCATCAGGTAATCCCACCAGTCTTCGCGGGCCATCCGTTCCGGGCCTTCGGGAACGGGCACGCCGCCGGATTCGCACGCTCGAACAAAGTTGTCCAAATCCTCGCAGAACGGGTCCACTCCCGCATAATTCTTGAACGCGTCTATCCAGCGAGTGCGATGGGCCTTGACAGGGCTTCCGACTATTTCGGACACGAGCGCTTCCACCTCGTCCATCAGTTTCTCCTGCGGCATGCCGACGCGATACCACTCCACCATGCTGAACTCGTTGTTGTGGTGGCTTCCGAATTCATCCTTGCGGAAGGACTTGGTTATCTGAAATATGTCCCCGAAACCGGACGCCAGCAGGCGCTTCATGTGGAATTCGGGACTCGTCATGAGGAAGCACGCCGGCCGACCGTTCACCTCGAAATAATCGAGCTGGGGGTCGGTACCGCCCGCATTCGAGAGCACGGGAGTCTCGACTTCAAGCACGCCGCGGCTTTCAAAGAAGGCGCGCACCTTGCCCATCAAGGCTTGGCGCCTTATCCAGGAATCACGATTGCAAGTAGGAGCGAAGGACATGGCGAGCTCCTTCATCATCCATCAATCATCATTTATTCATCACGCAACGCACGGAAAGCCAGAAGTCCTTGTCGGCAGGCATCGACGTCACGTTCTTATCGGAGCTGAACATCGACTTCGCAAGGCCGCGGCCGTCCGCAAGCTGCTTCTCGGTCCAGAAGTAGGCCCCTTCGCCCTGGATAACGAAGTTCATGTTCTTGTTGGCATAGCCGCCGAACAGTGCGGTAAACGCATAATCGTCGCTGCCGTTGCTGCGGAGCTTCTCGGCAGCCACGTCCGTGCCGCCAGCGAACGCTTCGAGGGACTTCCAGTCTTCTTCCGTCGAGAGATGGGTACCTTCGGGACAAGCGACCTTGGCGGCTCCCTGCGTATAGAGCTTGCCATAGGCCTTGCAGTTGTCTTCCTCGCGTTCATAGCAAACGGAGCTGCCTTCCATGGCGAAATTCAGGTTCTGGACAAACCACTTGGTTCCACCAATATCCTTGACCCTATATTTCTGATTGTCGCGAGGGTCTACAAATTCTTCGAACACCGGGCAGCGGGAACCATGTCCCTTCGTCGCAAGGATTGTTTCCACTTCGGACGGCCAAACCGCACAGAAACGGAAAAGTTCGCTGCCAGGAAGCGGAGTCCCTGCAGCCTTGTGGCTTTCAACCCAGCGGCTCACGTAACCAAGACCGATAACAGCCGTATCCGGAATCGAGAGCGCCTTTGCGCTATTCTGCATAATCGTCGCAAAGCGGCCCGCTACAGATTTCGGAGATTTCCAGAAGGCTTCCGGCAATCCCTTGCGGAGCTTTTCGAACAAGGGAGACGGACGCGGAGCGTTGATAGTCGTGTCGGAAACAAAGCGTTCCGGCTTGGTTTCGCACAGGGCCTCGCGTGCGGCATCGAGCGTATTGTGAGCCTGTTCAAAACATTCTTCCATGCATTCGTTGCGGGCGCGGCCCTTCTTCGGGCACGGGACCCAGAGGGACGTATCGACAAGCATCTTGATAGGCTTCGCAAAAGCCTTGACCTTGACAGCCGCTTTTACAGCCGCTTCAAGCAGGTCAATCGCCCTGGCGTTTCCATTTTCGCCATCCAGGAGCAAGAGCGAGATGACCTCGTTACAGGCTTCCATCGCATTCGGATTGGAGCAAGTGTGCGTCCCGTAACCATAGGCAAACTGAGTCGGGCAGTTGGCAAAAGACTCATCGGGATTCTTCTTGAAAATTTTTTCGTAGACCTGGACAGCCTCGTTCGGAGTGAGCTTTCCACAGTACACGTCCTCGACTTGGCCTTTTTTCACCATTTTCTGGGCGGTCGCCAAATCACCGGCATCGATGGCGGCATGCAATTCATCCTGGGCAAACGCACCCGTCGCAAAAACGGATGCCACAGCAAGGGCCAATATCTTACGCATATTTTTCATACTGTCCTCTCTTTCGTTTCGTTCCAATATAGCAAATCAACCTTTCGCAACCGAGTCCACCCCTAAAAAAAGCGCCGAAGAGCCGAACTTTTCTACATTTGGGCGCATGATTGATGCAAATTTTAATGCCGAAAAAATCCGTAGCGAATTCCCGATGCTTGTCGCAGGCGATAAGGATGCAAAGCCCCTCGCCTTCTTGGACAGCACGGCCACCACGCAAAAGCCCGCGTGCGTCATTGACGCGATGGACGACTTTTACCGCGAACATTACAGTTCCGTGAAGCGCGGCGTGTACCGCCTGAGCGCCCGCACCACCGAAGCATTCGAAGCCACCCGTAAGAACGTGGCAAAATTTATTAACGCGAAGACCGAAGACGAAATCGTGTTCACCCGCGGCACCACCGAAAGCATCAATCTGGTGGCGTGGAGTTACGGCCGCAAGTTCTTCGAGGCGGGCGACGAGATTCTGATTAGCGGACTCGAGCATCACGCCAACATCGTGAGCTGGCAGCTCGTTGCCGAAATGAAGGGCGCCAAGATCAAGGTGATTCCCGTTTTGGACAACGGCGATCTGGATTTGGCAGCACTTCCCGGTTTGTTGAATGCGCGAACCAAGATGGTGGCCGTCGCCCACGTGAGCAATTCCGTGGGCACCGTGAACCCGATTGCAGAAATTATCGCGACCGTTCGCGCCGCCGCACCCCAAGCGAAAGTTTTAATTGACGCCGCCCAGAGTTCCAGCCACATCAAGATTGACGTGCAGAAGCTGGACTGCGACTTTCTCGCCTTCAGCGGACACAAGATGTATGGTCCGACAGGTGTGGGCGTACTTTACGGCAAGTACGATGTTCTCGACAGCATGCCCCCCTGGCACGGCGGTGGCGAAATGATCAAGAACGTGACCTTCGAAAAGACGACGTTCGCCGACGTTCCCGCCCGCTTCGAGGCTGGCACGCCCATGATCGCCGAAGTCATTGGCCTCGGCAAGGCCATCGAATGGATTAATGAAGTCGGCATCGAGAACATCCGCAAGCACGAAGAAGAAATTACGAACTACGCGCTGGAACAGCTTGCGCAGATTCCGCAGGTAAAGATTTTCGGGAACCCGAAGGAACGCGGGGCCCTCATCAGCGTAACCCTCGACGGCATCGCTGTAAGCGACGCCGCCATGATTCTCGACGAAGAAAACGTTGCGGTGCGTAGCGGGCACCACTGCGCCCAACCCGTCATGGACCGCTTCGGCGTTGACGCCACGCTTCGACTCAGTTTCGGAGCGTACACCCTGAAGCGCGACATCGACCGCTTTGTCGCAGGCATCAAGCGCGTTCTCCGACTCTTCGGCTAACCGGGATTCGTATGGGAATCGAGAAAGGCATCTTTAACCGCACATCGCTCCTGCTCGGGGACGACGTGATGGGCGACATCTACCAGAAGCGCGTCATCATCTTCGGTCTCGGCGGAGTTGGCAGTTGGTGCGCCGAAAGCCTGGTGCGTTCCGGCATCAAGGAACTCGTACTCGTTGATTCAGACCGCGTGTGCGTCACCAACGTGAACCGTCAACTGATGGCCACTACGAAAACCGTGGGGCAAGTCAAGGTGGACGTGCTGAAAAATCGTCTGCTCGAAATCAACCCGCACGCCAACATTGTCGCATTGCAGGACATCTACGAAGAAGCGAATACGGACAAATTCCAACTGGACACATTCGACTACATCATCGATGCTATCGACAGCCTCGAAAACAAGATGCAGTTATTGTGGCACGCCACGCGCACAAAGGCCACGGTATTTTCTTCAATGGGGGCAGCCCTCAAGATGGACCCCACACGAATCAAGGTCGCCGAATTCTGGAAAGTCGCCGGATGCCCGCTCGCCCGCGCCCTGCGCGACAAGTTCAAGAAAAAGAAAATGGCGCTCAAGAAAAAAGTGCTATGCGTCTACAGCGACGAACTCCTGAAAAACCGCGGCAAGAATTCCTCTTGCGGAACGGACGCCTGCATGTGCCCCAAGGTGCGCCACGAAAGGAGCGAAGCCGAACTCCAGAATGCAAACCTGGTCAATCACGAATGGTGCAGCAGCAAGGCGCAAATCAATGGCACCATGGCACACTCCACCGCTATTTTTGGATTCATGATTGCGGGCCTCGTGATGCAGGACATCTACAAGAAGGCCTTAGCAAGCGCGGAGTAATATGAAATTCTTGATTCAGCGAGTATTGAACGCCCAGGTGGATATTGCGGGCGAAACCGTCGGCAAGATCGGCAAGGGCTACATGATTCTCATCGGCGTGGGCGAAGAAGATACCAAGGAAATCGCCGACAGGCTCATCCGCAAGATGCTTGCGCTGCGCATCTTTGCCGACGAAAACGGCAAGACGAACCTTTCCATCAAGGACGTTAGCGGTGAACTCCTGCTCGTCTCGCAGTTTACGCTGTACGCGAACTGCAACAAGGGCAACCGTCCCACGTTCAACGGCGCCGGCAACCCCACGCTCGCAAACGAGCTCTACGAATACATCATCGCCGAATGCAAAAAAGAAATTCCCGTCGTACAGACCGGGAAATTCGGCGCCGACATGCAGGTGAGCCTCACCAACGACGGCCCCTTCACGATAATGTTGGAATAAAAGCCCCTACACAATCCCCAAAAATGGCGTTTACACGTGAGTCCATTTATATGGTCGCAAGCGGTGTTTTATTTTCAGAAATAAGTTTATATTAGTATAACAATGAAAACGGTTATAAAATTTGCAATTCTCGGATGTGGCCATATCGCCACGAAGATGGCCACTGCGGTCAAGACACTTGAAAAGAACGGCATGGGCGTAGAATGCTACGCGGTAGCGTCACGCACGCTTGACAAGGCGAAAAAATTCGCCGACGATTACGGATTCGTCCGCGCCTACGGCAGTTACGAGGAACTGGCGCGTGACCCTGCCGTGGATTTGATTTACATCGCGACCCCGCATTCAGAGCACTACAGCAACATTCTGCTTTGTCTGGAACATGGCAGGAACCTGCTCGTGGAGAAGGCCTTTACCGCGAATGCGCTAATGGCATCGGAAGTACTAGCCCTTGCCGAAGAGAAAGGCGTATTTATATGCGAGGCCATGTGGACGCGATTCCTGCCTGCGGTGCAGATGGTAAAGGACTGGATTCTTGCAGGGAAGATTGGCAAGGTCGAAAGCATGGAGGCCGACTTCTCGATGCCGCTTTCGCATATCGGGCGCCTGCACAAGCCCGAACTTGCGGGCGGTGCACTGCTGGACCTGGGCATTTATAGCCTTACGTTTGCGGATATCTTCTTGACTGACCCGAAAATTTGCAAGGGGATCCCCGCCTCCGCGGGGATGACATCGGGCGAGGAACGTGCGGGGATGACATCGGACGAGGAACGCGCGGGGATGACACCGGGTGGGGAATACGTTGCAAACCACATCGTAGAGACGAAGACGAAGTGCGTCAAGTTCCATACGGGCGTGGATGCGACCGACTGGATTGACCTCGTATATGCGGGCGGGCAAGTCGCACACCTCAAGACCTCGATGGTGGCCCCTCTCAAGAACGAGGGCGTCATTTACGGTTCCGAAGGCTTTATCCGCGTGCAGAACCTCAACGACATGGAAGAAATCCAGCTGTTCGATGTCGCCGGGACGCTCGTGGAATCGGTAAAGCCGCCCCGCATCGAAAACTGCTACGAATATGAGGTGCTGGGCTGCAAGGCGGCCCTCGAGAAGGGACTCAAGGAATGTCCCGAGATGCCGCACGCCAAGACCATGCAGATGATGACGCAGATGGATAACCTCCGTGCCGCATGGGGAGTAAGCTACCCGTTCGAGCTCAGTCCGGGCGAAGTCTGGGATCGCAGCGGCGACAAGTCCTTCCTCGAAATTTTTGACGTCGAGACCGGCGAATCGAAACTGCTCAAGGAATTCGACAAGGTCATCGAGGCGCCAAACTGGAGTGCCGACGGCAGGTTCCTCACGTTCAACAGCGAAGGCCGCATCTACAAGATTGAAATCGAAAGCGGCAAGGTGACGGAAGTCCCGAGTTACTTTGTCAACAACTGCAACAACGACCACGTTCTCTCTCCCGACGGCGAGGGGCTCTACGTGAGCCACCACACCAAGGAAGACGGGCTTTCGCGCATCTACAAGATTTTCTTCGACGGACGCATGCCGGAACTCGTGACCCCGCTTGCCCCGAGCTACCTGCACGGCGTTACCACCGACGGCAAGATGCTCGCCTACTGCGCCGAACGCAACGGAGAATACGACATCTACACGATTCCTGCTGCAGGCGGGAACGAGACGCAGCTCACGACCGCATTCGGACTGAACGACGGCCCCGAATATGACTGCGACGGTGAATACATCTGGTTCAATTCAGTGCGCAGCGGCCGCATGCAGGCCTGGCGCATGAAGGCCGACGGTTCCGAGCAGACGCAGATGACATTCGACGCACACTTGAACACCTGGTTTCCGCACATTTCGCCCGACCGTACAAAAGTCGTGATGCTCGCCTACCACGAGCGCGACGTACGCCCCGGCGAGCACGTTCCCAACAAGAACGTGGAAATCCGCCTGATGACAGGGTGTGACGAAACAGGCTGGAGTGAGCCCCGCACGGTTCTGCAGCTGTTCGGCGGCCAGGGAACCATCAACGTGAATTCATGGTCCCCCGATAGCCGCAGTTTCGCCTACGTGCGCTACGAGAAAAAATAGACGCCCGCAGATTACTTCTGCAAGTTGAGGCTCGCGTTCGCGGCGCCGTACAGGCTGATGCTGTAATCCTTGATGATGTACACCGGAATCTTGTTCAAGAGCGGACGGATGTTCGGGTTGTAGTTTTTCTCGAAATACTTCATGAACAGGTTGTCGCGCTCGAGCCAGCGCAGGTCCTTCTGCACCGTACCGCCGGCCAGGTAGAGGCCACCCAGGGGCAGGAACAGCGTAGAAGCGTCGCTTGCGAAGCGGGCGAGCATCTTCACGAACAAGCGCATCATCTCGGCGGCCACCGGGTCGGTGTCGCTCGCGCGGCTGATGTACTTCGGGCGATCGTTGGGTTCCGTTTCTTCAATCTTCTTGAAAGCCTCGTTGTCGGGAACGCCGCGGGTTTCCTTCCACCATTCGTACATGTTACGGAGCCCCATGCCCGAGACGAGCGGTTCCACGCCGGGCACGGTGCCAATCTTCTTTTCCATGTAATCGTGGAATTCCTGCGAATCCTTGTCGAAGGGGGCGAAGGTAGAATGCCCGCCTTCCGAAGAAGCGGGGATGTACTTCTCGCCGTCGAACGCGAGGAAGCCGACACCCATGCCGGTACCCGGGCCAATCACAGCCTTGGTCGCCTTCTGCGGGGCGGGTTGGCTGCCGTCGGTATGCGTGAGCTTGAAAATCTGCTTGGGGTCGTCCACGTCCAAGGTCGGGATGCCGTAGCTGATGGCCATGAAGTCGTTGATGACAAGCGTCGGGATGCCGGTCGCCGCAGTGAGGGCGTCGCCATCCACGCTCCACGGGAGGTTCGTCATGACGCACTTGTTGTTCGCCACCGGACCCGCGGCACTGATGCACACATGACTGGGCTTGAGGTCGGCACGGTTTTCCGCGGCGAGCTTGAGCGTCTCGCGGATAGGAGCGTCGAGCCCATCGATATCCTTGGAGGGGCACACCGTCTCGAGAATCAGCGTGAACTTGCCATCCTTGTAGCCCACAAGGCCAAGGTTCGTGTTGGTGCCGCCAATATCGCCTGCAAGAACGAGGCGGTCAAACTTTGCATCGGGATTAAGCCATTTGATTTCCATAATAAAAACTCCGGTAATTACGGAATGAATATAGGAAAAACGGCAGCGCTAAACCGACGAATCCAACATTTTAGGTATATTTTATGCAGGATGATAAAGGAGGATGAATGAAACATTCTGTGTTTAGACACTTGCCCGGCCTGTGCGTTCTAGCCACGACAACGATATTTTTTACCGCCTGCAGTGACGACGACGATTTCTCCCCGGTTTCGAAGAACCGCGGGTACGACTATGCGTTCAAGTCAAACAATGGATTTGCGGATTACCCGTGCAACGAGATGCGCGAGGGCCGCGAGGCGATTGTCGGACGCGACAAGGAAAGCTACTTCTGCGAGTTCGACGAGATTGACTCCGTGTATATCTGGGCTGGCTACAACGATACACTCACGGCCAAGGGCAAGGAGTTTGTCCGCAAGAATGTTTCAAGCAGTTCACGCGAGTCGAGTAGTTCTGGAGACGATGACTCCAGCAGCTCGCAGTATTCGTCGAGCTACAGTTCTTCAAGCTACAGTTCGTCGAGTTCGTCGGCAAGGTCGAGTAGTTCCTCGCTGAGTTGGGAAGAACTCAAGCCACGCCTCACAGAAAAGGGCGAACAGTTCAATCCGGACATCGATTACGGCACCATGACCGACCCGCGCGACGGCAAGACGTACAGGACCGTGGATATCGAGGGAACAATCTGGATGGCGGAAAACCTGAACTACACCGGTCACGAAGTAGGTAAGTCCTATTGTTTTAAAGGTGACGAGGATATCTGCAAACTGTATGGCCGCTTTTATAGCCGCGATGCCGCGATGAATAGTTCAAAATGCGAGTATGGAGCTAGCTGTTTATTAGGGAACGATCCTATTCAAGGCATCTGCCCGGACGGATGGCATATCCCGACATATTCCGAGACGCAGACGCTGGTAACCCTTGCCGGCAAAAAGGCTCAACCGCTGATGTCGACGATAGGATGGGGAACCGAGGATTCGCTGTACATCAATCCTGGGATCGATACGTACGGGCTCTCCTTCGTGGGAACGGGACAATATGATACCAAGGACGGTTACAATGACATCGGCGAATTCACATTCATGTGGGTCTATTACCAGTCGAGCGACATGTATTACCTTCTCATAAGGGGAAAAGACAACGAGGCGTTCATCAATGATTTCGACGGCTACGAGTCGAACTTCTCCGTCCGTTGCGTGAAGGGTGACGGCGTCGTACCGGTTTCGTCGAGCAGCGTTTCGTCCAGTTCCGTGAGCAGTTCATCGAGAACCAAGCAGGCAGGCGCCGAGCCTCTCCTGGAAGCCGCTGGCGAGCAGTTCAACCCGGACATCGAATATGGCACCATGACGGACTCGCGCGACGGCAAGACATACAAGACCGTAAAAGTCGGTAGTGCAACATGGATGGCGGAGAACCTGAACTACGCCGGCAACGAAATTGGAGTATCTACCTGTTTCAACGACGACGACCGTTTCTGCGAACTATACGGTCACTTTTATAGCCGCAGCGCGGCGATGAATTCCTCCAGTTGTGCCTATAAATCTTCATGCGACCTGGGTACCGGCCACATCCAGGGAATCTGCCCTGACGGGTGGCATATCCCGACAAATAAGGAGGCGCAAGACCTTGTAAATCTTGCCAGCGGACACGCACTCCCGTTGATGTCGGCAAAGGGATGGAAAACAGGAATTACACCCGGGACTGATACATACGGGCTCTCCTTTGTGGGCACTGGATGCTATTGCAGTGATGATGGATTCCATTCTTTGGGTGAATATGGACGTCTATGGGTATATTATGCATCCTCGACCCAATACTACATTGTAATAAGGGGATCAGAAAATGAAGCGGAAGTATGGGACTATAACGACGAAGAGTGCTATAACCCAGTCCGCTGCGTGAAGGATTAAAATTTGTCCGGCTCACTCGCCGGACTTTTTAGTTCTTCTCGAATTCCAGGATGTCCGCCTGCACGGTGATATCGTCGGGGAAGTACTTCTGTGCGACTTTCAGCAGGCGGAGCGCCTCGTCGTCACGCTTTTCGGCATGGGCGTCGTAGGCCATGTTCTTGAACCCGTAGACAGATTCCGCGTTGCCCTGTTTTGCCGCAAGTTCATATGCGGATTCGGCGCGGTCAAGGAACTTCGCGTCGTAGGCGAGATTCCCGAGGAATATGGCGGCATCGCTAAAATCCGGCTTGATTTGTACCAGGTTGTTGAGCACGTCCATCGCGATAAACGGCTTGTTGTCTTCGGCGAGGACGTCTGCTAGTTTGTACATAGTGGCGGTATCATCGGGGCGGACACCCAGCGCCTCGCGGTAAGCGGCGGCACTTTCCTCGAACTGCTTGTTCAGGCGGTACACGTCGCCGAGATACACGAGAAAATCGACTTCGTCGGGGTGCGAGGCGTAGCCCTCGCGGATAACGGCTACGGCGCGCTCGAAATCGTTCAGCGCAATATTCGCTTCCGAAAGCTGGTAGACGATGCTTATGTCTTCCTTGTCGAGCTGGTAGGCCTTCTCGATGGCACGCAGCGCGCCGACCGCGTCGCCGGTTTTACCGTAGGCTTCGCCGAGGTAAAGCCAGCCCGAAACGTTTTCGGGCTCCAGTTTCAACGCCCTGTGGTACGCCGCCACGCATTCGGGGTACTGCTTGAGCCTAAAGTACACGCTCGCCATGTTGAAAAGCGCAGGGGAAAACGCCCCGTTCGAGAAGTCGATAGCCTTGCGGTACGTGGCGGCGGCGTTCGGCAGGTCGTTTTGCTGGTAGTAGCTGTTCGCGATGTTGAAACTGGTGGCGACGGGGTCCGCACCTCGGGATTCCGCCTTGCGGTAGAGCATGATGGCCTGCTTGAATTTGCCATCGCGGTAGAGGGCGTTCGCGCGTTCCATCAGGTCGTATGCGGATTGCGCCGCGAAGGAGGACGTCGCGATAAACGCGGATGCAACCAGGGAGAAAACTGCGCAAGTTAATTTATTCATAGTACGCTTCTCCCTAGTCCCTAAATTTCACTTCGAAAGGCTGTTCCATGCCGCAGAAGGGTACCGCCTTGCCCGCCTTTTCGGCAGGCGCGAATGTCATGCGCGATAGCGCCTCGCGGCCGGCGGCGGCGAGCCCGGAACCTGAGGGAGATTCCTCCAGCACCTTGATATCGTACGCCTTGCCGTTCACGTCCACGCAGAAACTGAGCCGCAGCATCGCATCGATTTCGCGGTCACGGATCTGCGGGGGCACCTGAAAGTTCGGGTACGCCCTGCTTTCGGGCTTCTTGTCCACATCGCCCTTTTCGGTCGAAAGCGCCCCGCCGCGGAAATCAGCCACCATGTCCTCACTCACGGCGGCGCCGGCGTTACCCGATGCCGTCCCGAGATTCATCGCGAAACGCGGCCCCGCCTTCGGGGAACGCGAATTTGATTTCTGGCGGTCGGGCTTGCGCGCGGGCTTTTTCTTCTCGACCTTCTTCTCGACTTCTTCCACCTTCTTCACGGCAATTTCTGTCTTGTTGTACTTCTTTTCGTGAAAGACCTTGCCCGTCAAGAAGAGGTTCGCCATCGTCACGGAGAACACGAGCGCACAGCTCGCGAGGATAGCCGCGATGAGGATAGCAAAACGCTTCAACAATTTTTTAAAAAACTTCAATACCATTATTCTATCTATTCTGATATTTTATCTACTAAACTCTAATTACTACTACTTGTCTGGATTGCCACGTCCCCTTACAGGGGCCTCGCAATGACGCCGTTCTGCCTACCAGGTTCTAATGACCGCTTCACATCTAGATCCTTCGATTCCCCCTTTTACAGGGGTCGCTCAGGATGACACTCCAAAACATTGCACATCCCATATTCCATATCATCAATCATCAATCATCAATTATCAATCATCCATCATCAATCATCAATTATCAATTACTCCGCCTGCGCCGCGATGGAGACCTTCTTCACTCCGGCCAGGTTGCACATGTCGATTACCTGCACGAGCACGCCCGTCTCGGCACCCTTATCCGCAATCACTACGGCCTCGCGGTCGGGCGCCTTCGCGAGCGACTGCTTCAAGATATCCTGCAGGCTCGCGAGATCCACCTGTCGCTCGTTCATGTGGATTGTCCCTTCGCGCGTAATCGCAATCAGGAGGTTCTCCTTCTCGAGCTGGCTTGCAGACTGTGCCTGCGGTTTCGTCACGTCCACGCCCGTCTCGCGGGTAAACGAGGAAGTGACCACGAAAAAGATGAGGAGGATGAACACGATGTCCATCAGCGGGCCCATCTCGATGCCCATATCCTTCTGCTTTCTTCTCGGCAAGTTGAATTCCATAATAAATCCTTCATTCCTAGATTGCCACGGCTTCTTTCGAAGCCTCGCAATGACGAATCACGGGCACTTCCTCTCTACAAAATAATTCTCTATAACGGTCGCGCCGAGTTCCATCTTCTGGCGCAGCATTTCTACGCGCTCGTCCAGGCGCTGTTTCAGGAGTGTGAGCGGGAACGCCACCAGGAGTCCGCTCTGCGTAGATATTAGAGCCTCCGAGATGCCGTCGGCCATGAGCACCGGGTTCTGGTTCCCGTACAACGTAATCACCTCGAAGGTAGAAACCATTCCCGTCACCGTGCCGAGCAGGCCTAGCAACGGCGCTGCAGACGCCATCACGGATACGATATGGTTTCCCTGCTCCATGTAGCGCACCGTCTTCATCATGCGCACCTGCATATAGTCACGGAAGCCCTCGGGATTGGTGCTCGCGACGTCAATCGCATAGCAGAGTTCCCGCGAGAGGAGCCCACCACGCTTGCGCAGCCTGCGGAGAGCCTTCTTCACGCTGGGCGGTTCCGCATTCTTCTCGTCTTCCTCGATTCCGCCGTTCAGGTCCACGCGCATGCGCTTGATGACCTTGTGGATGTCGGTGCGGAAAAAGTCGCTCCCGATGCGGAACCAGCTCGAAAACAGGTAGTAGAAACCCACGACACCCGCCAGGAGAATCGGGAGCATCACCACGCCGCCGGCATGGTACGTATTCTCGAGCGACTCGATGAGTATGTAGTGGGTGTTAGTCATGACGCGGAACTTATTCTTTCTTCCCGAAAATGCGGTTCAGGAGTGCGGTGCTCTGCACGTACATCTCGCTCGTGACCTTCTCGATTTTTTCGCTCAGGAGGCCGTGCAATATCATCACGGGGATTGCAATCACGAGGCCCGTTTCCGTTGTCACGAGAGCCTCCGAAATGCCGCCCGCAAGCACGCGAGCGTCGTTCGTGCCCACCTCGGTAATCACCGTGAACAGCGTGATGATACCCGTCACCGTACCGAGCAGGCCAAGCAGCGGGGCAATCGAGCCCATCGCGGCAAGGAGCCCCATGCGGCGTTCCAGTTTCGGCTGCTCGCGGAGCAATGCCTCCTGCAGGGCGCGTTCCGCATCCTCGCGCTTGTCGCGGGCGCGGTTCAGCACCGCAAATAGCACCATCGAGAGGCTCGTTTCTTTCTTGAGGCAGAGGCTAGCCGCATCCTCGTAGCGGTTCTCCTTCACGAGGGCATCGAGCTTGCGGTTAAACCTGCGGCTCAGATGCCCGCGGTAGCTGAGCACCAGGAAGCGTTCCAGGCAAAGCAGCAGCGCGAAAATCGCCGCCAGCATGAGCGGGTACATCACGATACCGCCCTTCTTGAAGAACGCCTGAAATTCCTCGCGCCAGGTAAGTTCCTTCGTGTCGGTAATCGCGTTCTTGACCGCCTTGTTCTGCAATACATCCAGCGGGATCGTGACAACTTCGGAAGCCCCCGAGGCCTGCGATACGGCCTGCTTTATATTCGCGGCCATCTCCGGAGGGAGCGTCGCGTTCCATTCGAATATCTTGCCCTGCAATGCACCCGAGCGGAGCAGCGCCTGCACCTCGCCGTTATCCTGCGCGACCTCGCCCAAAAAGACCGTACCCAGGCGCAAGCGGTTCACGTTCACGTCGGGGCGGTTGCCCACCTGCGAAGTCTCGCGCCCGTAGAACTGCGTGTAAGTCAGCTCGTGACGCAGCAGCAGGTCGTTCATGAAATTCTGCACCGCGCCGACCGTATTCGGTACCTTCTTGTCGGCATCCTCGGAGGCCTGCTTCAGACGAATCAGGCGCCCGTTCATGCCCACCGGGTAATCGCCCATCACGTCACCGAGAGTCTTGTCAATCGAAAGCTTCACCTGCGTGTTGAGCGCATCGTACGCCGACTCGTCGGCCTGCGCCTTCTCCTCGGCATCGCCCGTCATGCTCCTGCTCGCCATGACCTCCTCGTTCACGCGTCCAAGATCCGTCGAGAGCTTGGAATAGCGGCCGTCAAGTTCACGCGATGCCGCCTGGTGCTCCTCGGTCAACTGAGATTCGGCATAGCGCTTGCGCCAGTGTTCCGCCTCAAGTTTCTCGAGCGAGTCGGCCTTCTGCAGGCGAATGCGGGTAAGCGCCTCCACCTCGCGCTGCAAGCTGCGCACCTCTTCCATCTGCAGGGAATCCTTGATGCGCGCCTGGTCCTCGGCGGTAGACTTCTTTTCGCCCGATGACCACGGCCAAGCGAATGCGGATGTGGCACACAGGAGGACTGCGATTATCTTCTTCATTTTTCACCTCCCACGATAGAGAGGCTTACGGGCAACTTCACGATCTGGGGCGGCTTCTTCGCCTGCTTCACGTCGAGCGCGAGCTTCACCGCCGCGCGCTCCTCCAGGTTCAATTCCTCGTTCCATTCGTATGCGACTTTCCCGTCCACGACCTTGCGCACCAGCGCACCGAAAACCGTGCCGTTGTCATCGCTGTAGACCATCCACTGGTTCCCGATACGCAGAATCGAGGCGTTGATGAGTTCGCCGTTCTTGCGGGTGAGCGGACTGTTGATAATCGCCACCTCGTCACCGAACTTCGTCTCTTCGGCAATGAGCGACTTGAGACGCGAAAAGCCTTCCTCCTCGCTCGCGTTCCCGCTCTCGATATCGCGGGTAAGGGATTTTACGCGGTCGAGCCTGCTTTCGAGTTCCCAGGGCACCGTCTGCGCCACCTGTGACTCGAGCCTCTTGCTGATGCCCGCAAGTTCAGCGCGCAACGCCTTGCGCTTTGCGGCCACGTTGTCCGTGCGATTCTTCGCGCGGGCCTGCTTGTTGCGTTCCGTCTGGAGTTCGCCCGCAACCGCCTTTATCTTCGCGTTCAGGCTGTCGATTTCGGCACGGCGGCGTTCCGTGTCGGCCTTGTAGCGCTGTTGCAGAGTCCTGTAGCGGGAATCGTCCGCCTTGAGCATCGAATCCGTCGCCGAGATCTGGCGATTCAGCTTCTGGATTTCGGAATTCAGCTTTTCCTTCTCGAGCTTCAGGTCCTGAATTTCGGAAACGCGGTCGGCAAGGGCCGGGCCCGAAACAAGCAGCACCAACAGCACGAAAGGCAATAATCTTAAACGTTTCATAACTTTCCGCAATGGTTAGGTATCAAAATTACATAATTAAAACACCTAAACCCGCCAAAAGTGTCACCGCAATAGAAAAAATACCCCACAGGACAGCCTGCAGGGTTATTGACCGATTTGCCGGACTTAATTTTTTTACAAATTACTCCACGACTTCGACTTTCTTGGCGCTGAATTCCTTCGTGTCGATGCTCGAAATGGTGGAACCGTCACCAAGAGAAATCTTGCGGATTTCGCCAACGTCATACATGGCAACCCATGCAGTGTTGTTGTCGATAGCCACGATATCATAGGGATTGTCCTTGTTAAGAGCGGCCTGCCAGGCAACCGTCTTGGCGCTGGTATTCACTTCAGCAATGCTACCCTTGTCGCCACGGTCCAGCACTATCAGCTTGCCATTCACATTTCTAATGACAGCGTCGGCAGAGAACTGAATGCGATCTTCATCATTGAATTCACCTTCTTCAAACCAGTACAGGGCACCAGAGCTATAGTCCGAAACATAGACGAACAGTTCTCCGCCTGCGACGGTAATGCTGTATGGCTGATAGAGGAACTCATAGGGTTCTTCAGATGTCAACGAGGTAAACGTCGTTCCATCATAGGCGCGAACACCCATGTCACTCGCTTCGAAGGTTGTCAAATCCACGACGCCACGGTCACCAATGTAAAGGAGGTTTTTATTGGCATCATAGAACAATCCGCCAGTCGCATCAACCTCCTTGCCAACGCTCTTCACAGACTTGCTCGCCAAATCAACTTCTACAACAAAGACATCACCATAAGCCCTGTAAACAGCGACATAGGCCTTGCCTTCCTTAGCATTCACTTCCATGAGATTCACGCCACCACCGAGTTCCGCGCCGCTTACCCAAAGTTCAGACTTTTTGTTCTTCAGGTCGATTTTTTCGATACCGCGGTTATCATCGGCATCAATACCCCATGTAACAGGATTGTATTCGCCCTGAGTACCCACGTACACATTACCCTTCACGACCTTGACAGCCATCGGGTTCTTGGTCAGAAGCGGAATCGTATCAAGAAGGGTTCCATCGCTCAACTTATACATGGCGAGAAGGCCCGGTTCCTTGAAATCTGCACCGCCAGTAACCGGAACATAGCGCTGGAACACGGCAAAAAGCGTATCGCCAGAGACTTCTAGGTCTGCGGCGTTCGGCGTTTCGGAAAGGTAGGTTACCTTCAGTTCGACAGAACTGCTCGATTCCGGCTCTTCGGAAGAACTGCTCACCGCCTCGCTGGAACTGGACTTCGCTTCGCTGGAGCTGGAAGCGGGCGTTTCGGAACTGCTGGACTTTTCATCCTTCTTGCTGGAGCTGGACTTGGCGTCCTTTTCGCTCGAGCTAGACTTTTCGTCTTTCTTGACAGAGCTGCTCGACTTGGCCTTCGAAGAACTGGAAGACTTCCCCTTCACGGAGCTGGAGCTCTCGTCGTCGGAAGCGCTGCTGAGATCATCGTCCAGACAGCTTTCGTTCTCGAGGCAATCCACGCCGGTGCTCGAGCTGTTGTCGTCACCGCAAGCGCTCATGAAGAACGCAAGCGACATTGAAGCAAGTAATGTGAGTATTTTCTTGTTCATGGTTTGTCCTTTCTGGCTTTACGCAATTACTTTGTCATAACCCTATGTACTCGGTAATGCGCGGGGGCTAGAACCCCTGTATGAGTGTAAACCTGTATTCTCGACCGGGCGCCGGGAAGGGCGTATAAATATTGCGATACGTCTCATCCGAAATGTTGTCTACCACGAATATAACCTGCGTCTTTTCCCACGGTTGCCATGCGAGCGAAGCGTTGTAGCGGGCAACCGGGGGCTGCCTCGTGAAATTCATGCGGTCACTGAAAATTCGCGTCCTGTAAGTCGTCTGGAAAATGGCCCTCAAATTGAGCGGCAAGAAGAACGTACCCTCGACAAAGTAACTGTGCACGGGTTCACCCGGCAGCAATTTTCCATTGTAGGCCCTGTTCGCGCCGTCATCGCGCGGGTCCTGGATAGTCCCGCGCAGCACGGTCTGGAAAAATTTCGCCGGACGGCTTTCCAGTTCGAGTTCCACCCCGCGGATAAGCGACTTGTCGACATTGAAGGCCTTCATCAAGTTGGTACTCGTAATCCAGTATATACCGTTCTCGACATGGTTCTCGAAATAGGTGGCACGCAATACCGAACGGTTCTTCGGGGTAGCAAACGAAAGACCTGCCGCAAAACGCAAGGCCGATTCATCCTTGAGCGTGGGGCTAGAAAGGGTTCCCGGATACACACCGTAGAGTTCCATCAGCTGCGGCTGCCTGTAGAAGCGCCCGAACGAGACGTTGCCGCCGATCCAGGAATCCTTCTTCCCGAGTTTCGCCTGCACCATTCCCGCAAGACTCAGGTCACGATCCGTCGCCTCGTCCACCACCGCAGAGCCCGTAGTCATCAGCACCTGGCCACCACCGATATCGTCGTACGTCTTCAGGATGTTGCCTTCGGCAAACAGCGAGAACCAGTCCGTAAAGTTGTATTCCGCATTGCCCGCAATCGAACCCGCGAGGCGTTCCAGTTCAAACTTCTTGAGCGTACCGCGCGATTCCCAGAGCTCCGCGCTTCCCGCAAGTCGCAAGTAAGCTTCAAATTTATCCAGCAGCAAGTTCGCCGACATTTCGGGAATAGCCCTGTAGCCCGCAAGCCCGTACTCCCTGAAATCCTTCGAGAGAAATCCGATCTTGTCGAGCGGGTAATAAGACGAAGACATGTTCTTCTCGAACTTGCCGGTAACACCCGCCGTCAAAAGCAAGATATCGGCAACCGTCGGGAATTCCAGGCGGTAGGCCACCTGCATCATGTCGCCCACGAATTCCGCGACATACGTCTGCAGGTCTTCCATGCCGGGGTTCCCCGCCTGCGTGTGCAACGCGCTTGCAGACAGAATAGAGAAGAACCCGTTCCCGTGGAGCATGCGGTACTGGAAACTGCCGGAATATTCCGTGAACTCCGCGTTCCTGCGCCTGTCCTTGAAATCGTCCTCGTCGTTATAGAGCGTGCCGTTCCGGTTGTCGAACTCGTAGTCGTTATCGCTGTGGCGCATGGAAGCCGTCGCCGAGAACTGCACGCTGTCCTTGATGCTCGCGGAAACCTGCGCGGAACCTTCGAACGTGTTGTGCGAACCGTAGCTCGCGATGACGCGCCCCTTCGGGGTCTTGCCGCTATGCAGCGCATCCTTCGTTACAAAGTTTATCGCGCCACCGAGACCCGCACCGCCGAACTTCGCCGGAACCCTATCCTTGTAGACCTCTATCCTCTCGATATTGTTGAGGTCGATTGCCCCCAGATCGGCAGCACCGCCACCCGCATCGTTCAGGGGAATGCCGTCGATGCAGACAAGCACGTTACGCGCGGCAATCCCGCGGATGGACACCGTCTGGAAACTGCCCATGCCGCCCTGCTTGTAACCCTGGATGCCCGAAAGCGATGAAATGACTTCGGAAGCCGAAAGGCCTAGGCCCTCCCATGCGGAAGGCGTAATTTCCATGTAGTCCGTTCCCGGATTTTCCGTCTCGGCGATAGCGTAGGATTCGACCTCCGAAACGCCCAGGTCCTGCACGGGCGCAGAATCATCGACAGCGGTTTCCTTGGAAGACGATGGAACTTGTGCGTGGGCATTCACCCATGCACAACACAAAAACACCGCAGACACAGCGGCTTTGCAGAAAGATGTCGTTCGCATCGTTCCTCAACATCACGTTTCCCGCAGTTCTTCTGGCTCGGGGATCACCCTACTCCCGGCTCCTTCACATGCGACTTCTCGCACATTGGTTCATGCCGGTTTCGTCCTCCCTTACAGCGGCGCGACCGCCCCCGGCTTTCACGGGGTTCTCTCCTTGCGGGCAACCGGGGCCGCCTGCAAGAGCTTTTCAGGGCACAGGAAACTTTTCGCCAAATATAAAAAAAGGGCATCGCCTTTTCAACGAATACGCATACCGAGCAACTTCCGACGCACAATTTGCGTAAAATAGACTATATTATTTGCATGCTGTTCATCCACCAATTTCCCGACTGGACGCGCTTCAGGTTCGACTCCGCACGGGTGCTAGACGCGCTCGGCAAGGCACGCTTCAGCGAGGGCAGACTCGCGGGCCTCCTCTCTTTCGCAGGCACCAAGGACCTGGAGACGGACCTCATCACCGAGGACATCGTCGCGAATTTCGCCATCGACGGGACCGAGCTCGACACCGACACCATCCGGACAGAAGTTTCGCTCCGCGCCCAGGGAAGCAGCGCCCATGTACAGAACTACATCGGCGCCATCGAAAATTACACGATTCCCCTCTCGCAGGACCGCCTCTCCAACTGGTACGGCTCCCTGGTCGGGAACCGGGTGGCGGCATGGCGCAGCAACGCCAGCGAAATCTCGTCCGACACGGAAGGCCTGCACTTTACGGGACCGGGTCCCGAACGCCTGCCTGTCGAAATGGAAAACTTCCTGCGGTGGTTCGAGAATTCCTCCACGGACGGCACCATCAAGGCAGCCATCGCGCACTTCTGGTTCCTGACGCTGCGTCCCTTCGACAGGGCGAACGGGCGCATCGCGCGCGCCATTACGGCACTGCAGTTGAGCCGTGCACAAAAATCCGCACGCATGCACTATTCTCTGAACCGCCAAATCCTCAAGAACCGCGACGATTACTTCCGCACGCTGAACAGGGCCCAATGCGGCAACGGGGACCTCACGGAATGGATCCTGTGGTTCTTGAGACAAATAGAGGAATCGGTACAGACAAGCGAATCGGCAATAGAATTCGAGACCAAGCGCTTTCGATTCCTGGCAAGACATTCGGGAGTGCAGACAACCGAAAGGGAGCAGCTGCTCCTGAATTCGGCCCTCACGGAAAAACTTCCCAGGAACTTCACCGCAAAGGACGTCGCCGCCCTCTTCGGCACAAGCCACGACACCGCATTACGCGAAATACAGAGCCTCATCGAGAAGGGGCTTGTTTCTGCAAACAAGAAGGGCGGACGCAGCCAGACCTACAGCGTCGTGGAATAGCCGCCGTTTTCGCGCATGCGCTTGCGGGCACGGCTGCCCGGGCGGTTGCGACGATGCTTATGGCGGGGCATACCGTTTTCAGGGCGCACGTCACCCTCGCGTAGGCGAGGGTCTGTATGCTTCTGTTCGGCCCGGCGCTCGTCTTTTTTCGGCGTTAAACCGCAGGCGGGCTTCTTCTCGCGGGACTTCTCGGCACGGGCCTGCGCCTCGCCACGGTTCATGCGGCCGCGCGCATTGCGCATCTCGCTCTCGGCGGTCTCCTTCTGCGGGGGCGGCAACTTCTCATATATCGCCTTGTCGCCTTCCGGGATACGGATGCGCGTCAATTTTTCGATGGCGCGCAAGTCCTGTTCCTCGTCGGGAGCGCAGAACGAAATCGCGATGCCGTCCTTGCCCGCACGGGCCGTACGTCCGATGCGGTGAACGAACGTCTCGGGCACATCGGGCAAGTCGTAGTTGAACACGTGCGAAACGTCGTCCACATCGATACCGCGGGCGGCAATGTCAGTCGCCACAAGCACGCGGATCTTTTCGTTCTTGAAGTTCCCCAGGGCTTCCTGCCTGCGGTTCTGACTCTTGTTCCCGTGAATCGCCGCGCACTTGACGCCCGCCTTTTCAAGGACTCGCGTTATCTTGTCCGCACCATGCTTGGTGCGGCTGAACACGAGCACCTTCGTCATCTCGGGATGGGCAAGCAAAAGTTCCTTCAGCAGGGCCCCCTTGCGGCGCTTGTCGATGCGGTAAAGTTCCTGGCGGATGCGTTCGATGGGCGTGCTCTGCGGAGCCACTTCCACACGCACCGGATCCGGGCGCAGGATTGTCGCCGCAAGCTTCGTGATGTCGTCGGGCATCGTCGCGCTGAAGAACAGGTTCTGGCGCACAGGCGGGAGCAGCGCCACCACCTTGCGGATATCATGGATAAATCCCATGTCGAGCATGCGGTCGGCCTCATCGAGCACAAAGAACTCGAGAGCCTTCAGCGACACCGCCTTCTGGCCAATCAGATCGAGCAGGCGGCCCGGAGTCGCCACGAGCACGTCTACACCGCGGACAAGGTTTCGCTTCTGGGAAGCATCGCTCACGCCGCCAAAGATGCACGCCGTCGAAATCGCGGTAAACTGCGCATATTGCTTAAAGCAATCCTCCACCTGGATGGCAAGCTCGCGGGTCGGCAGTAAAACCAACGCGCGGCAGGTCTTAGGCGCACGGAACTTTCCGGAATCGAGCAGGCGCTGCAGAATCGGGAGCGCGAACGCCGCCGTCTTCCCCGTCCCCGTCTGGGCAATACCCAGCAGGTCGCGTCCTTCGAGCAGGCTCGGGATGGAACGCTCCTGAATCGGAGTGGGTTTTTTGTAACCGACAGCGCGCACCGCGCGCTGCAGGGGATTTGCAAGGGGAAGTTCCGAAAATAGCATAACGCGCCCAAAGATAGAAATTTACGACGCACCGCCCATGCTTTTCATCTTAGTAAATAAACAACATCTCGCGATACTTCGGCAGAGGCCACATCTCGTCGGGCACAATCTTCTCGAGACCGTCCACCACCTTGCGGAGGCCAGCAACGGCAGCGATGATTCCCTCATGTTCGCCTTCGAGAGCCGTTTCAAGTGCAGCTATCGATTCGGTGAGCGAGCGGCAGCCTTCCCCGATGGACTTCACGTAGGTATCGAGTCCCGGGAAACCCTGGTTCAGTGCCATTTCGTTTGTACGCAACGACTTCTCGTAGGCTTCCACCACCTTCGGGAGAATCACGTTCTTCGCGAGGTCGCGGGCGACTTCACCCTCGATGTGGATTCTCTTGTGGAAGTCTTCCACGTTGATTTCGTAGCGCGAAAGCATCTCGCGGCGGTTCATCACACCGTACTTTTCGAACAGTTCCACGTTCTCGTCCTTCGTGAGCGCCTTGAGGGCCTCGAGAGACGTGCGGATGTTCGGGAGTCCGCGGCGTTCCGCTTCCTTCACCCATTCGTCGGTGTAGCCGTTGCCGTTGTAGAGCACGCGCTTGTGTTCCTTCACGATCTTCTGCAAAATCTTCTGCAGGCCCGTGTGGAAGTTCTTGTCATCGAGCTTTTCGAGCTGTTCGGCAATCATGTCGAACGCCTCGGCCACGATCGTGTTGAGCACCACGTTCGGTTCGGAGCAGCTCTGGCTACTACCCGGCGCGCGGAACTCGAACTTGTTGCCAGTGAACGCGAAAGGCGATGTACGGTTACGGTCGGTGGCGTCGCGCGGGAGCGGCGGCAGCATGTCGCTCCCGAGCTTCATCGCGCCCGCCTGCTTGCTGGACTTCGCGGAGCCCTGCTCGATCTGGTCGATAACGTCCATCAGCTGATCGCCCAGGTAGATGGAGATAATCGCCGGAGGAGCCTCGTGCGCACCGAGACGGTGGTCGTTGCCAGCACCCGCGCAGGTCATGCGGAGCAGGTCGGCGTGCGTGTCGACGGCGTAGATGATGGCACAGATCGCGGTGAGGAACACGGCGTTCTGGTGCGGGTCCTTGCCCGGATTCAGGAGGTTCCCCTTGCCGTAAGAAAGACTCCAGTTGTTGTGCTTGCCCGAACCGTTCACGCCGGCGAACGGCTTCTCGTGCAACAGGCACACGAGCCCGTAGCGGTCGGCCACGTTGCGGAGCGTTTCCATGATGAGCATGTTGTGATCGCATGCGAGGTTCACCTCCTCGAAAATCGGGGCAAGTTCAAACTGCGCGGGAGCGACTTCATTATGGCGAGTCTTCGCCGGAATGCCGAGCCTCCAGAGTTCCTTCTCCACGTCATTCATGAAGTTCAGGATACGGCTCGGGATGCTCCCGAAGTAGTGGTCGTTCATCTGTTGGTGCTTTGCGGGAGTGGCACCGAAGATAGTGCGGCCGGACTGGTAGAGGTCGGGGCGCTGCAGGTAGAAGCGCTTGTCGATGAGGAAGTATTCCTGTTCGGCGCCGAGCGTGACGGTCGTCTTCTTGGGGCCCGCCTTGAAGCAGGTCATGAGGCGGCGGGTGGACTTGGAAAGCGCCTGGAGGCTACGGAGAAGCGGGGTCTTCTTGTCGAGCGCCTCGCCGGTGTAGCTACAGAACGCAGTCGGGATGCAGAGCGTGGCACCGTTGCCGTGGCGCTTGATGAACGCGGGGCTGGTCGGGTCCCAGGCCGTGTAGCCGCGGGCCTCGAACGTAGAGCGAAGGCCGCCGCTCGGGAAACTCGATGCATCCGGTTCGCCGACGATGAGGTTCTTGCCGCTCAGTACCATGATGGCCTTGCAGCCGCTCGGTTCCAGGAAGGAATCGTGCTTTTCGGCGGTGGAACCGGTGAGCGGCTGGAACCAGTGCGTGAAGTGCGTGGCACCGCGGTCCATCGCCCACTTCTTCATGGCGTGCGCGACATCGCCCGCGATATTCGGGTCGAGAGGGGCACCCTCGTCGATGGTCGCCAGGAGCTTTTCGCAGATATCCTTCGGGAGGTAGCTGCGCATGGCTTCGGCATTGAACACGTCCTCGCCGTAAAAATCGACATTGACTGGTTCGGCGGGTTTCGCGGGGGCCGGGGTGGCGGTCGCGATATCGTAGATGGTTTTTGTACGCGTAGTGGACATTTTCACGTTCCTTTTCTTTATTACGCGGCAAAATTAGAAAGAACGGGCACGCATTGCACGGAATTTTTCGCCTTTTTCAGCCCCGTTTTGTTACACTTTTGTAAAATCAGACCATTTTATTACGTTTTTGTAAAGCACAAACGAGAAATCCGGCGACAAACCCGTGGAAACAACGTATATTTTAGGCATGGAAACCGAACGCATCGAAAAGGAAGCCCTCGAAAAAATCAAGCGGGAACTACACGGACGCTCCGCGCGGGCCCTTTCCGCGCACATCCACGACGTTCTCGACAAGGCATTCGACGACCTGCGCGCCGCACACGAGGCGGAATGCGAAAAGATCCGCGGCATCGTGGAAGGCCGCGCGGGCGACATCATCGGCAACACCCGCGAAATGCAGGAGGTCGCGCGGCAGGCAAGGCACATCGCCCCCACCGAGGGCGTCGTTCTCGTCCGCGGCGGCGCGGGCACCGGCAAGGAACACGTGGCCCGCTACATCCACCAGCATTCCGAACGCGCAGCCAAGCCGTTTACCATTCTCAACTGCGACACGCTCGAAGGCAACACCACCAGCGCGTTCGAGGCGGAACTGTTCGGCTACGAGCGCGGCGCGTTCACGGGCGCCACCAGCAGGCACATCGGCAAGGCAGAGCAGGCGAGCGGAGGCACGCTCTTTTTGGACGAAGTAGCGGAACTCTCCCCCGCAAGCCAAGCACGGCTCCTGGAGTTCATGCAGGGGCGCACCTTCAAGAGACTCGGGAGCAACATCGAGCAGCACTCCGACATCCGCATCGTCGCAAGCACCGGCAAGAACCTCGAGGCCATCGTGCAGCAGGGGCTTTTCCGCGAAGACCTCTACTACCGCCTCAACATATTCCAGATAAACTTGCCCGACCTCTCGCAGAGAAAGACCGACATCCTTTTGCTCGCCGACCACTTTATCGAGAAGATGAACCTCAAGTACGGCAAGAACATCGCGCGACTCAGCACCCCCGCCATCGACATGCTCATGAGCTACCACTGGCCGGGCAACGTGCGCGAACTCGAGAACTGCATCGAGCACGCCTGCCTCGCCACGACCGACGTCGCCATCAACGCCTACGACCTGCCGCCCACGCTCCAGACCGACATCACGAGCGGCACGGCGCTTATCCCCGAAGGCACCGCGTCGCTTACGGCACTGCTCGAAAGCTACGAGAAGGAAATCCTCACCGAGGCGCTCCGCCGCAACAACGGGAACCTGAGCGCCGCCGGCCGCGACATCTCCGTAAGCCCGCGAATGATGCATTACAAGGTGAAGAAGTTCGGATTATAAAAAGTCCCTTCCCGAAGGAAGGGACCCTCTCAACTAACCCCGGAAGAATCACTCATTAACTTTCGTCAACTCCGACAGAGACTTCGCTAGTTTTATTCTCTCCCACAATTCATCTTTGTGGCTTTTTATTGTAGCTAGAGCCCTCTCATTTTTTACAATATCCTCGCAGAGGGCACAAACACATGTATATTTATTCTTGAACTCGATATCAGGATCAATAGACGCCAAACAATCTTTCAACTGCAATGGGCCAAGGTATTTGATCGCTTGTATTACAATGTTCTTTTCGGCTTTTTTCACTATCGAGCTCATCGTCGCCTTAGACAAATCCCCTATATCCAAAGCGCTTCCGTCTCCACATTCGAATCCACAACAGGCCCACACGTGATTAGACGGAGAAACAATCACCGAACTCATGATTGTCGGGCACTTTCCGAGGAAAAAGTTTGTATTGCGCTTAAACTTGAACGACTTGTCACTAAGTTCCTCTGCTGCACGCCCTGATTTGGTAACCCATGTATTTGAAATCGCGTAAATCGTTCCGTCCTCATCCCTTTTGTCAAGAGGAAGTTCTCTCTCCTTGCTATTGAATCTGCGCTGCAACTTTTCATTAAATTGCGCTTCAACAAATTCAGGAGTTATTTTAGATTCCTTGGAGTAGGACACTCCCACAATTACGGCATGAAATCCTTTACCATGGCAAGCCTTCCAAGCGTTTTTCACATTTGAAAAAGGAACATATTTCACGTGATAATCATCAGTACTTATGTTGATTTCACTCAACCCACATTCAGCCAGGGTCTGGACCATCCTTTCCGCATCTTGGCGGGTTTTTGCCCAATGCGCATTTGTGACGATTCGAGAAGGAATTCCCAAACTGTCAGCATACGCAATGGACTCAAACAAATCCTCACCTAGAAGGGTCGGCTCGCCACCCGTAAAAATAAGCATGAAGGGGCCCCTCGAAACTTTTTTCATTTGATCAATGTTGTTCTTGATTTGGTCAAATGTCAAAATCTCTTTTCGGCCTTTCCCGGAACACATGATGCAATGAGAACACGCCGCATTGCACCTGTTTGTCGTTATTATGGTTAATTGAGCAGGTCTTGCTATCGATTGCTCCATCCTATTTCACCTCGACAGACGAAATCGTACATACGCGATCCTTGAGCCGTATCGTTGCACGAATCCGTACCCCTTCCCTTACATACTCGACCTTGCGGGTTATAACTTCGTTTGTTTTTTTCTCTTCAAGAATCGAAGTGGGATTAAGCACAGCTCTTCTAAGCATAGCCTCGGTTCTTAATTCAGTAAGGTCCAAATCCTTCATTCTTTTCAAGTCTTCATGGAACTGCGCATATATCGCAGTCGAGACATTGAATTGCACCCTCGAACTGAGATCTCTTGGCACGGATATACTCGTTGTTTTTGTCCAAAAATGTACATACGTCCACAAAAAAGTCGTATTATACAAGAATGCATTGATCGAGGCAGAAGCATAATTCGACAAGAAGCTGTTGACAAACTGTTTTGCCTTAGCCTTTGTTAAAGGAGAAGCAAAATCTTCCACGCTCAAGTAGACACCCTTCTTCTCCGTAGGGAATTTCAAGAATCCCATATATTTGGAAATGAATTTATGCGGGTCAGAATCAATCAGGGCAGCGACCTTCGCATTCTTTTTAACGGTCGCTATGAGCGACGTGATATTGTCCTGCAAGGACGCCAACTCTTTCTTGGTATAGAAGGAAACTGCATTTTGCAGACAGGCTTCTTCTTTTTGCCTACTTGCAGATTTAGTCAGCTTTACATCTCGAGCCGTAGCAGTCCGCGAATTTTTAAAAGTTGCAGTTGTTCTTGTTGCCATAGTAATCCTTTTTTTTGAGTGGTTTTTGAGATAACTTATTTCCAGAATTCCTTTTCATCTTTACAGCATTGGCATTTTGTCGAGATGCGTTTTGCAAAATTGGCCTTAGTCAGATCGCCAAATTTTTCTGCCTGTTCAGGGTATTTCACCTTAATGATTCTACTCAGCAGCGAACCATTCTCCTTGAAAAAGATTCTGTAATTGTCACTATTTTCTATTTTCGACACAACTCCAGCAAGCTTAGGACGTTTTTTCGTTTTTGCCAATTTCTTTAACTTCGCAATCGAATTCAGGGCCATTTGCGTAAACGACTTTCCAGAATCATTCGCAAAGAGTTTATCAATATTCGTCTCGAAGATTTCATCTGCATTTAATGTAATCTCAACTTTGTTGTTGGTACTGATATTCCTTTTTCGAGCAAAATGCCCACAGCATTCGTGCTGCTTATTTTGTAAATGAAGTGTTGAATCTTCGAAATTCAAATACAGCGTTACAGGCGGCTTGTAGCGACCAAAACTGTGGCTCCGTTTACTGACGAATTCTTTTCTGTCCTTGTATTTTTTTCGCCATGCGTCATTAACATAGATAACCTTCTTTACCTTTTGCACTTTTTTATAGAAGTCTATATCAACATCGTAATAATGCGGTTTTTTGGAGCTACACGTAACCGTATAATGCGTATCACTAGGAATATCTTTTGTATTGATTGTATAATTTATAGTCCCCAAGGATTCAGAATCCCTTATTTTTGTAAGCCAAAGGTCAACATCATCATTGTCCGAGGCATGAGACCAGTAATTTAAATTGATATTTTCGCCGGCGCGAAGGAAAGAATTCCAACATATTCCCTTTGCAGCCAAGGAGACAGTCTCCCCTGTATCCGCCTTTATTCGGCCTGTCGGAGGAGCCTTACGACCATTAATTGAATTTTCCATATAAATTTCACCAGCACCACACGGATCGGTATCATCCAGGACATGCATCTGCTTTACCTTTACTTCCAAATCGGCAGCTCCCGGTTCCGTGGTCTCGGTTTTCTCATCTACTTTATCGAAGAAATGCATGATCAAACCAGCAGTGTGCGAAATCGTCTCTGGAATCAAGTCGCTTGCAATTTCCACACAGGCGGAGTTTCTCAAATCTCCATTCCATTCCCTTTCTAACTTATATGTATACGGATCAAGCGGATTAAAATGTTCCCAATGATACGGATGTCCCTTGCTTTTTCCATCTACATCATCACTGTCATAACATCTAGATTTTTTCCCGAGATCCTTGAAGTAATCTATCATTTCCCATTCTCGCTTGTATGTTGCAAGATCAGTCGACGCCACGTTCCAACGAACAGGCAAAGCTTTTTCATACGCCGTATCATTCTCTTTGGCCAACACTTTAAGATTATCTTCAATAACAAGACCGGTATAATACTCATATTGGTCATCATCAATACCGGTTCCATCCTTCGTATCTATCAAGCCACCCAGCCCTATCTTTTCTAGAATCATCGCAACCGGATAAAATCCGGCATGCGGATCACCATGCATATGGCAAGGCGTTCCAACATCGGCCAGCAAGTGACAAACTCTTCCAAGGTTCAAATACGCCCTTTCTTTTTCCCCTTCTTTATATTGTTTTATCAAAAGCTTCCAATATTCCCTCGCACGTACCGGTGCAGAGCGGAATTCATCCAACGTGAGCGTTCCAGCCTTACACAAGGCAGTAATTGGAGCGGCGACAAGCTCAATTATTTCTGAATTTATCTCGGACAGCAATTCGCCCCAAAGATGACCTCCCAAACATTCTGCAATAACATCACATATGTAATCAATATCCAACACCAGCCCACGACTTTCGTCCATACGATCATTCCAAAAATGTTCCATCCAATGTTGGTATTTGCCTGGTGCAGCCTTTTCGAAAGCAGCCTTAACAAGAGGATCACGTATTGTCGGCTCACTAATTTCTGATGGAATTTTGGGTTTGTCTTCTAAATACGCGCCCAGCATGACAAGATCAAAATAAGTTTCTTGTTTCAATCCACCGACATCATCCACACCATTTATACCGAGTTCACTTTTTATTTGATTCCATTTCGTTTGCCGGATCTTTTCTCCCAGCAATTTCAATGACATATCACCAAGGAGTTGGGCGGCAGCCTTTACAATCACGTAATGAACTTTGGTATTCATTTCAACCTCTTTTTTAATTTATATTAATAATACATTCTACTACCACGTCATAGTCGTCTACAACGAGTAAAAATTGAATTACAGGAAATTGTTTACAAAATAAGCAGGATGTTTCTTTTTACAAGCAAGTTAATCTAAAACAACATAACATTCACACACGCCACAACAAACTCATCAACAATGTAGTACTTAAGCCATACAACAAAAGAAAGCGATTTGTTAGCAATCCTGCTCTACGTCAGAAGCAAGCCAGAGTAAAATTTTACATTTCGAATGAAGCCTAAGAGAACGAGTTACTATGGGAATAGATTGTATTCATCCGTCCACTCAGCGCTCCCTATTTTTTAAAATGTATCTCTAGCAACAAATCACACACAATACTTTGTATGGCGATTGTAATACAACAAGTATATAAAGTACAATTTAATCGAAGCCCAAGATTCCTTACTGCTTCGGGAACCGTTTCACATCGAACGGCAGACGGTTTTCTTGAATGGTCATGCGAGCAAACATGTTGACCGCGGCAGAAACGGTAATACCCACCGATTTGCAGAAATCCGTGAACTTTTCCTTTGTTTCCTTGTCCATTCTTACGGAAATTATGCCCATATTCATCTTATAAATCAATCCCACAGTTTGTTTTTACGTATAAATTCAACCTCATCAAACAAACCCGATTCAAATAATAAAAAATTTCAACCAAAAAATAGCTTGTCCATAGTAAAAAATGTGAATTTTTACTTCTTTCGTTTTCATCCGATTTAATAAAATATTCTTAATTTATATATATTTTTACATATATGAAAGACCAGAGCAAACTCCTTACCTCTCGCCAAAAAGAAATTCTTTCCCTGCTCCGCAAAGGCCTCACAAACAGTGAAATCTGCAGGGCACTGAATATCTCGGCCAATACCGTCAAAGTCCATCTCGCCAACATCTACAAGGCGCTCGAAGTCACAAACAGGACAGAAGCGGTTTCAACGGATATCACCAAAAGCGCAAGAAGGCAAACAACGGACGACGACATCCACATCACCATTACGGGATGCGACGGCTTAACCGCCACGCCTCTGGCGAAGGGGCTCTCCCTCGCTATCGTCGAAGCCCTGCACCATTACCACCTATTCCGAATCAACGGCAGCATCGCGCCACAATCCCCGCCGACCTACCAGATCCAGGTAACGGGAACGCCCGAGAAAGACGAGAACCTGTTCGTCACGCTATACAGGGGCGACACATCCGAGATCCTGTGGTCGGTCTCGCAAAAGATCGGGGACGGGGACGACATCCAGTTCCTTGCCTCGCAGATTACCATCCAGCTGTTCAGCCACATGGTCTCTTCCGCAGCGCACGCCTACGAGACCGACAGGGAAAAGTTCCCGCAATGGTGGTTCGCCTCCTGCTACGCCAATATCCAGACCGATAGCGGCAACAGGGATGCCTTTGACGAAATCGTTTCGACTCTAGAAGCGCTGCACGGTGAAGAAAACCACCACACCTACGTGGCCTACTCGCTCGTTTCGGCCTACTACGTGGCAATCAACGAATCCTGGGTAGATGCCGAATGCTACGGCGCCAAGATAGGGGAAATCGCATGTTCCGAAATGCGCAAGAACCCCTACTCCATCTATTCGCAGTTCATGATGGCGCTCTACAACATCGTCATCGGAAACAAGAGCGAGGCCATCGCCTATTTCCTGCAGATTTTGGACGCAAACCCGAACGATTTCAGGGTCAGGCGCATGCTGGCGCAAATCTACATGCTCGTCGGGAAAGAGGACAAGGCCCTGGCCCTCCTCAACGAGAACGAGCGGTTCTTCCCGGAATCGTCCGGTCAACCGTTCCAGTCCACGCCAAGGGCGTTCATCTACTTTTTGCAAGGGAGATTCGCCGAGAGCGAGGAAGCCGCAAGGCAGGTCCTGCTATTCCACCCCGAGACGCCCCTCGCACGCCTAATCCTCATCGCCTGCAACAACAAGAAGGGCGACTTCGAACAAAGCGACAAGCACATCCGGAAATTTTTCGAATACCACCCGCACTTTAAAAAATCGGACCTGGAGCACCTTCTCTCAGGGATTGCCCCCTCAAAGAAGGACATCATTCTTGACAGCGTCAAGAATGTCTTTCCGTAAAGATTAGCCTCAAAAATAGTCCATTCGGGTTATGGACAAATAGTACTTTTGCAGTTTATCTTTAAAACCACAAACAAAGGAAACTGCGAAATGAAAACAGAACCCAAGAATCCAGACGATTTTTACAAACAGAAACTCACCCTTTTGAATCTGAAGGCAGGGGATATCCTCACCTTCGAAGGCGAAGACAACGACCTCATTTCGAGCCTCATCATGAAGCTCACGAATTCCAAGGTGACGCACGGGGCGCTCTACTTCCAGGACAGTCCCGTCCAAGCCCTTGCCGATGCGGGCACGACCGGCCTGCACGCCCATGAAATCGCAGACAAGGAAACCTCCAGACGCGCCTACGTCTGCCGGCTCACGCAACCCGGAAGCAGCGATTTCTTCTCCGATGCCGAAATCCTGCCCGTGATGCAGGCCGCCAAGATTTACCTCGACGAAAACCTGCCCTACCCCTATTCCGACCTCCTGTTGCTCGCCATGATTCTCGTCTACAAGGACATTTCCGGCGTAAGCATCAAGCAGCACGTCATTATTGGGATACTCAAGATTGTCTCCGCCGAAATCAAGAAGCTGATCGACGAGAAGGTGCACGAAGGCAAGCATACGATGGTCTGTTCCTCGTTTGTCTACCAGTGCTATCTGGACGCATCGAAAAAAGACGGCCGCCTGAAGATTGACCTCGACAATGCAGACATCCGGGGCATCCGGCAGGCGAACAATGTCAAGACGCTCTTCGATCTTTACGCCGAACACGCCGCGGAATACAACTTCAGCGAGAACGCCTTCTCGGTCCAGGAGAACTCCGGCAAGGAAGAAAAGCTGGAAGACCTTCTTAAGGAAGCGCTGCAGGATACCGACAGCGAACACGTGATGTTGCTGAAGAACAACTTCCTCAGCAACGCAATCGAGGATTTCCTCAAGACCCTCCTGAAATTTTTCGGATACACGTTCTCTTCCATCAAAGAACTCATCGAGAACGCCCGCGAGCTGCAGTCGATGTTTGTCACGCCGAACGACCTGTGCTTCAATATCGAAAACGCACAGAAGATCGGTTTTGTCAACCTGGACCGCACCAGCGAAAATCTCCCCAGCGACAAGATTACAACCAAATACAACATCAACCTCTAACTATCAAAAAGGAGCATTATCATGGCTGAAGAAATCAAGACAGTCAAGGCATTCACCCTGCACAACGACGGAGCGTTCGTCGCCCGCATCAGGGTCCACTGGATCAACCCGAAGGACGGTTCGAGCGGCGATTACGAGTCCTCCGGCTACCACGACATCTGCGCCGCCGCCGAACGGACCCTCAACCTGAGCGAAGCGGGATTCGCCGAAGGCACCCTCGTCCGCCTGCACGCGGTGGTCGTGCTCGGCAAGGACCAGGACGCCGACCGCTACTTCGTCTACAGCGCAACCGGTGGCATCGCCGACTACACCATCTCGGGGACGACGCTCATCAATTCGCTCAAATTCAACGGCCTGAACTAATTTCCGGCACGCGAAAAGCTCTCCCTATGGCGATTTTGATTCAAAATCGCCATTTTTGGCGTTGAAGAAAGAGCAACGGAAACTTGATCCGACACGCCCTCCCCCGGGACGCTCGCGCCCTTATTTAGGTAAATTTTGGATATGGTTGACGTACTCGAATACCTTGAATACCGCGATTTCCTGAAGGACTGGTTTGCCGAAAGCAAGAAGGACAACCCGTTCACCAGCTATCGTTACCTGAGCCAGAAGACCGGCGTGGACCCGGCCTGGCTCGTGCGAGTATTCCAGAAGGGCGGGCACCTCAACGAGGACTCGCTCCCGGTATTCATTCGCCTCTGCAAGCTCGACGACCGCAGGGCGGAGTACTTCAAGACGCTCTACCGCTTCAACAAGACAAAAGCCAAGCAGGCGCTCAGCGAACTTTACTACAAGCTCATGGAACTGCGCGAGATGGAAACGCGCGTGCTCACCGAGCCCGAACTCGCCTATTTCGGGAGCTGGAGCTGTTCTGCGCTCCGCGCCCTCATCGGCATCACGAAGGACACGAGCGACATTCCGGAACTCGCGACCCACCTGAACCCGCCCATCTCGCACGACGAGGCACGCAGCGCTCTCGAGATCCTGAAAAAGCTCGGGCTTGTCGCTCCCGACGGCAACGGCGGCTGGAACATCACCGACCAGATCCTTTCTACCGGCGGCGAGGTCAAGAGCCAGGCCGTACGAAATTTCCACAGGCATACCATCGAACTTGCCCAGGAATCCATCGACCGCCACAAGCCCGAAGAACGCGACATTTCGAGCGTGGTGTTCACCGCGGCAGAGGACGACCTGCCCGAAATCAAGCACCGCATCGAGGAATTCCGCCGCGGACTCCTGCAGTTTGCCCGCAAGAGCGAGCGCGCCGACCGCGTGTACGCCATGAATATCGCGATGTTCCCGCTCTCCGACAGGGTCGAAGACCCGGCTACCGCAGACGACGGCAACCCCAGCCCGAAAAAGGAGGGCTAGGCGATGCGCGGACTTTTCAAAAAAATGTATTTTTCCAAGGTGCAGCGGAACATTTCGACATTCGGCCTGGGACTGATCGCGCTTTCGACGGCGGCGGTCCTTTCGGCATGTTCCAACACCGACAAGACGGCAGGCGGCGGCCCGAGCGGCACCGATGCAGGCAACGCCATCATGGCACAGCTTACGGTCAATGGGCAGCCCGCCGCTTTCGCGAGGGTCAAGCTCAGCGAGAGCGAAAGCCTTGACGCGGCCGACAACGAATTTACCAAGGCCGACAAGAACGGCAAGGTCGTATTCGAAAACGTGGCCGAAGGTACATACACCCTTGAAGCTAGACTCGACGGCAAGGCCCTCCAGAAGGAAGTCTCCGTCGAAGGTTCCGATGTCGACCTGGGCAAGGAAGCGCTCGAAGAGACGGTCTCCATCGCGGGTTCCGTAGGCGATGGCGCCGAAGGCACGGTGAAAGTCCGCGGCATGGCGCATTCGGCCAAGGTAAAGGACGGCAAGTTCTCCATGGACTCCCTCCCGGCAGGGCCGATTAGCCTGGTGTTCATCCCGAACAAGAAAGGCGCCGACACGAGCAGCACCTACATGAAGGTCATCGCAGGCGAAAGTTCCACCGCGAGCACGTTCGCCGAAGAGAGCCGCGCGCTTCTGCTCGACGACTTCCAGGACTCCAACTACCAGAACCGATTCATGCCCGCACGCACTTACGACGGCGGCTGGTGGTATTTCGACTACAACGAAGAAACGGTGACGCCCAAATTCACCGACAACGGGTCCAGCCACAGGTTCAGCCTCGAAAGCGAGGATGGCAATATCGTCGCGCATGTGGCGGCGACATTCGGCGAAGCGGTCAAGGATTCCTCCGGCGAGACGCAGTGGCCCTGGGCGACGGTCGGCATCGAGCTCGGCAAGAGCGACAAGAGCCTCTGCAACGACATATCCTCCGTGGATTCCATCGCATTCCGCACGAAGGGCGAAGGCGCCATCGTATTCGGACTCATCGACGAGACGCAAAGCAGCCAGATTATCGCGCAATCCGAATTCACGCTCGGCGATAAGTGGGAACGCATTTCCATACCGCTGGCCGACATCCTGGATCCGCAATTCTCCTACACCTGCGTGAACCAGCTCGTGTGGAGCTTCAAGCCCAACAACGAAGAAAAGACCGTCAACTTCTGGCTCGACGACATCGAGCTTACCGGCGGCAAGCGCCTGAGCATCTGGAAGCGGTAATGTCCGGAGCCCGCGCGGTCACCACCAACCAGACCGATATATACGACAAGCTCGAAGAGGCCGTACGCAAGTACGCCTCTACGGAGTATTTGCGCCCGATTGCGGACCATACGCGCATGGCATTCGCGGAAGCGGAGAAGTTTGTTTTAAACTTTTATGAGAGCGCGAGCCACACCACATATAAAGTAATTCTCGATTCGGGTTGCGGCACCGGCGAAAGCACGTTAAACATCGCATTAACAAATCCGGGCATTCCCGTCATAGGCATCGACAAGTCCGCGGCCCGGCTCACGAAGGCCGGCGGTGCAGGGAACGGGACGGCAACCTTCCCGCAGAACGCATTCTTCGTGCGCGCGGAACTGCTCGACTTCTGGCGGCTCGCCCTCGAGAAGGTCAAGGCAGGCCAGTGGCACATTCCCTACCATGCACTCTACTACCCGAACCCGTGGCCCAAGCAGAGCGAAGCCACGAGGCGTTTCCACCTGCACCCGATTTTCCCGACGCTCCTCCAGCTCGGCGATGCCATCGAGCTGCGCACCAACTGGGAAATCTACGCTAGGGAATTTGCAGAAGCCGCACGGATTGCCGCTCCCGACCGTACAATCGCCCGCGAGCCTTTTGACCCCGAGCGCCCCATCACCGCGTTCGAGCGCAAGTACAAAGAAGCCCGCCAGCAGCTGTGGCGGGTCATCGTCTCACGCGATTGAAGCTACCCTAGTCGCGGTCGGCAAGCCACTTCAGGTAAGCCTTGAATTCCCTCGTCGACTGCACATGCACCTCGGTTCCATTCATAATCATGAATTCCGAAAGGCCATACCTGTCGCCCTTCGAGCCCCAATCATAAGTGTATCCCAGACGCGTCCACGGATAGCCATGGGCCTTGTAGTTCTTCGCCCAGGCATCGTCGAACCAGTTCCTGAGCCACATGCCGAGGCTATCCAGCTGCGAATCGTCTTCTTCGTTGAACCGGCAGGTCATCTCGGCGCTCGCGATGTCGGGAATGTAGGCGGGACGGATCATGTCCTTGGGGTTCACCCAGACCGTCGTGAAGTGCGTCAGTTTCTCCCCGCGCGGGAGCCCAAGGAGCTGACGGATGCGAAGCGGCCAGTTACGGACCGACTTGCGGTTCGTCTTGAACCATTCCAGCATTTCCTTGTCCGAGAACACGCGCACTTCGTTGTCGAACGTGACCTTCTGGACATCCTTGAACATATCGGGATTGGCATGCGCCACCACCATCAGCACCATGTTCCTGTCACCGTTCCACGTTACTTTGTTTGAATTTTCGTCAATGGAGATCAACGGGCGGATATCCTCACACGAACCGTCGCGGGCAGATTCAATCGCGGCCTCGTATTGGACATCCAGCAGGGAATCCTTGTTCGCGAAGCTCTGTACGGAACCGTCGGTACTTACGACTTCGCAATAGGGTATATCCGACGCAGCCACTGCGACCTTTTCCTTCTTGAAAAGTTCATCGATCAGGGCGTCATTGTGGTCGAACAGCTTGTCTCCCTGGACAAAAGAAATCACGATCTTGCAGAATCCGCTATCGGGGATAACGATTCCCGAAGAGCCCTTGTTCGCAGAAGTCGTGTCCAGGACGAACTTATTGTCGTTATCGCCACAGCTATAGCTATAGCTATAGAGGGTCGCGCGGCCCGGCTTAAGGTGGGTATAGAACAGGTTATCCTGCTCCTCGCTCCACGCGGGCTTCACGACAACCGTGGAGTCTCCAATCTTTGCGTAGTGGGGATTCGCCTCGCTGCAATAAAAGGCCGGCTGGCGGAACACACCGATGACCCCGGATTTCCCCTTGAAGGTAGCGCCATCGCGGACGAGCAACCCGTGGGTACATGCGGAAACAAGGACCAAGCCCAAAAGGGCGGCAAAGAGCCTGAGAAGACCCAATCTTTTCATCTTTTTACCTTCCTAAACGCCTAAAAGGCATTTTACCGATAAATTCCCTATAAATATAACTCCCTTTTGCAAAAAAACAATGTAAATTTCATGAGGGGATTCTTGGAAGGAGTTTCCAAAGAAGGTGTCCGGATTTATGAAAAACTTTCTTTTGGCCAAATCACACAGTCCAGCGGCCTACTGGGCCTGTGCCATAGCGCTTATCGCATTCGGGCTGCTGCTCAACATTGTCCCTGCCAAGCTAGCCCTATACTTCGAACTCCCCGTATTCCTTGATTCTATCGGCACAATCCTTGTCGCCATGCTGGGCGGCACGCTTCCCGCCGTCATCGTCGGCTTTTTCTCCAACGCCTTCAACGGCATCTCCGACATCACGACCCTCTACTACGGCATCATCAGCATCCTGATCGGCGTCGCGGCGGCCCTTTTCCAGCAACGGAAATTTTTCCTCCATGTCCCGAAAATCATCGCAAGCGTCCTCGTTTTCTCGCTTATCGGCGGCGGGCTCGGTTCGATTCTCACCTACTTCCTCTATGGCTACGACTTCGGCGAAGGCATCTCGGCCCCGTTCGCAAACGCCATCTACAGTACCCTCGGTTTTTCCAAGTTCTTCTCGCAGCTCTCGGCAGACATCGTCATCGACATTTTCGACAAGGCTATCGTCGTCGCGGCGGCCATCATCGGCTACAGGTTCATCAACGACCACTTCAAGCACCTCTTTGCAAAGGTGTTCCTCTTCGAGCCCTACATCAACCACCAGCACAAGCTTTTCAAGCATTCCCTGCTCAGCAAGGTCGTCATCATCGTCATCGCGGCCGAAATCCTGCTCGGCGCGCTAGCAAGTATCACCGGATTTATCCTCTACAGGCAAGTTTCCATCGGCAAGTTTACCGATATCGCCAATGGCCTCTCCGAGGCGGCATCCGTCGTCATCGACGCCGACCGTGTCGACGAATTCATCGAACAGGGGCACAACGCCGAAGGCTACGACGCGATAGAGAAGCTCCTGTACAGGATCCGTGACGGGTTCCCCCAGGCACAGTACCTCTACGTCTACAAGATTCTCGAGGACGGCTGCCACGTCGTATTCGACCTCGTGTCCAGGGACGGCGAAGCGGGAAGCAGCCCCGGAGATCTCGTCGCATTCGACCCGAGTTTCAAGCCATACCTTTCCAACCTACTCAAAGGCGAACCCATCGAGCCCATCATTTCCGACGACCAGTACGGATGGCTGCTTACCGTCTACAGGCCCCTGAAGAACAGCGCCGGCAAGACGGTCGCTTATGTCGCGGCAGACATTTCCATGGGCGAAATCGTCTATGACCAGGCAAAGTTCTTCATCAAGCTGCTCTCGATGTTCTTCGGGCTTTCCATTATCATCATGAGCATCGTGCTGGAATTCGCAAAGCGCGGAATCGTGCATCCGGTGAACAGGATCGCCTCGGCGGCCATCCACTTCGCCTACAACTTGGAACAGGGTCGCGAAAACAGCCTCAGCGAACTCAACACCCTGAATATCGGCACCTCCGACGAAATAGAGCACCTCTACAAGGCCATCAACAAGATGGGCATCGACTCCGTCGAATTCATCCACCGGTTCGAGGCGGCAGCCGATCGCATCGCGAAGATGCAGGACGAAATTATTATCAACTTCGCAGAAATGGTCGAAGCGCGCGACACAAGTACCGGAAGCCACATCAAGAAGACAGCCTTCTACGTGGAGGCCATCGCAAAGGAACTGCAGCGCGAAGGCAAGCTCCCGGACATCATCGACGACGCCTACATCGCAAAGCTCAAGCGCTCGGCGCCGCTCCACGACATCGGGAAAATCGCCGTGTCGGACCTCATCCTGAACAAGCCGGGAAAACTCACCGACGAAGAATTCGCCATCATGAAGAGCCACACGATCGAAGGGTTCCATATTCTCGCGAAGATTGTCGACAATACCAACGATTCGCTGGACGACGACTATCTAAAGGAAGCCATCGAGATGGCGCATTACCACCACGAAAAATGGGACGGCACCGGCTACCCCACGGGAATCAAGGGAGATGCGATTCCGCTTTCGGCAAGAATCATGGCTGTCGCGGACGTGTTCGACGCCCTCGTGGCCGAACGCATCTACAAGAAGCCCTTCACCTACGAAAAGGCCATGTCCATCATTACCGAAGGTTCCGGCAAGCATTTCGACCCCATGGTCGTCGATGCCTTCTGCAAGATTTCGGAAAAGCTCTACAATGAGCGCACCAAGCTTAACGAGGACGGCAAGCCCGCATAGCACCACACAGCAGGGTTATTCCCTGTGCTCATGCAGATATAGGTTCGCCTCGGGTACTGCGAGGTCGGAGCCCTTTATTTTCCACTCGTCGTCCGTTCCGCTGCGGTACTTCACCACCACGCGGTAGCGGCTGTCCGTCTGCAATACGGCCTGCGGGACCGTCCAGAAGTTTTCCGTACCCACGACCATCTCGAGCTCGCGTGACTCGCCGCCCTCACCAAGAATCATGATGGACTTGACCATGTCCTTCGGGTTGCGTACCTGGATAATGCTCCAGAATTCGCTCGCACCTTCCTTGACCCAGATGGACGTTGAATCGCCCCACACGCCGTCGACGCCTTCGCAGCTCACGAACTCCCATTCGCCCGAATAACGGCCCACGCGATTGCCCATGATGTCAGCGGCAGGGGCACCACCCAAGTCTACACCACAGTTTGCGTCGGGACAGCGGTCCGTAATGCGCACGGTCACCTCTTTCCAGCCTTCGGGCGTCCGCGCCTTCACATGCACACAGCCGCCGCAGGCCGCGCCACCATCCCACGGGCCCTTATCATCACCCGGAGAAACATTCACATGGATTGCCGCGTAATACCGTATGTTCGTTTGTCCGTAATTGCAGGCTCCACCCAGGCTCGTTTCTTTTGCGGTAATGCTCCCGTAGGTGGTCACAGAACCCTTGCCGCCGTTTTCGGTGAGTTCGGGGTCTGCCGCAGTGTAGCTATCGCAATCGGCGCACTTGCCGTCGTCGCCGGAGGAAGTCGGCGTCTCCGAACTCGACGACTCGACCTCAGCAGAACTCGAACTCAATTTTTCTTCGGCTGAACTCGATACCGGCGCGACACTCGAAGACGAACGTTCAGGCGACTGCACGGAACTCGACAGAGCCTGCTCCGAAGAACTTTCCGTAACTGAGGCATCCGTACCGGAACTGGAATCGTCACCGCAAGAGGCAAGGGATGCCACCAGGAAGGCTGCCAGAACAAGAACTTTATAGTTTTTCATACACATAAACCTAACATCTTATTTCATCGGCATCAAGACAAAATCGTTGAGTTCCTTGCGGACTTCTTGCCAGAAGGGCATGTACTTGTCGAGCAGCGCGATGTAATCTTTGTTGTGGTGGCGGACTTTCAGGTGCAGGAGTTCGTGCAGTATCACGTAATCCAGGCAGCGGATGGGTGTGTGTGCCAAATGCAGATTGAACCAGAGTTTCCCTGCGGGGTTGCAACTGCCCCACTTGTTCTGCATAATTTTTGTCTGCCAGCCGTTGCACTTTAGGTGTGTTTTCTTTTCCCAAGCGGGTAAGCGTTTTTCAATTTCGGCGACAAGCATTTCGCGGAGTTTTTCGTTCACGTAGTTTTCGCGCTGTTGTGCGGTGCTTACTTCGCGAACTGTCAGAATCACATTTTGCCCGTCGATTACAAATCCATTCACGCGGTCGTGTTCTACTCGCAAATAATACTGGCGACCGAAAATAAAAATGGATTCGCCGGAAACGTATTCGCGTTCGCTCAAGCGCGCCTGATTTGCAAATTTTTCTTGTTGGCGTTTAATCCAGGCAACCTTGGTACGCACGAAAATCTTGATGGATTCATCAGAAAGGTTCAGCGGTGCAGAAATTCGCACAGCGCCATCGGGCGGCATCACCGAGAGGTGAATGTTCTTGATATCCTTTTTTGTAACGGCAACTGTAATGCCCGACACTTGCATCCGCATTAGAACTCACTCTGCTTGCTGATGAGTTCATAAACGCGATCAACTTCGGCATCATCGTCCAAGACTTCGGATAGAGCGCGCTTAATCTTGTTGATTTTCACCGGGCTGTTACGGAAATCGGCTTGCATGCTACTCATAACGGCATCGTAAATTCTATTCGTCATGTCCTCATCATTTCCGCAGTTGTCATAAATTGCGCGTTTTGCAGCACTTCCCTTGACGGAGGCCGGATAATCTTCGCTTGCAGCCGATGAATTCACCTTCTTGGCAAACTCAATATAGCGTTCCAGCAACTTCTTGTATTCAATCAGGCCGTTCTTGCGTTCTTCAATCAACTGGTCAAGAATTTCTGACATTTTGTTGTAGTACGCAGGGTTGACATTTATCTGGTCAACGATTTTGCGGCGGATGTTGTTCTCGATTTTTTCGGCAGCGCTTTCGCGAACCTTCTTCTTGCCAGCCGTCAAATCAAACTTGCAAAGTTCGATGATATCCAGCAAGGTCGTGTCGTCAAATTCAATAATCTTTGTCGAATCGCCAGCGGCAATGTAATTGTCAATGAGGTGGCGCATGTCGGGCTCGCAAGCCTTCAAGTCCACAAAGTCGCCACTCGCCTGCATAATTGTCTGGCGCAGATTTACATAATCATTGGTACGCTTTTCTTTTTCGTTCCATTCGGCTTCGGTATAGGGTAACGACAGAATTTGCGATTTCAACTCGGCAAACGCACGTGCCAAGCTGCTCGCCAACGAATAGAAACGTTCACGCAGGCGGGCAAGTGCCTCAAATTCTTCCGGATTGTTCAACCAACTGATATTTTCGCCACAGAAAAAGTGAATGTAGTCCGACTGTTCCTTAGGCGGTTTCACGTCTTCGCAAAGCGTCTCGATTTCTTCAAGAATCTTGTTGAAATATTTCTCGGCTTCAGTCGCACGGTCCTTAATCAAACCATCGACATCGCTGTCATCGTAACCTTCGAATGCCCCCGATGTGTATTTGTTCATACTGTCGGTCACATCGTCGAAAAGTTCCTTGTAGTCGATGATGATACCGAAAGGCTTCGTCTCGTCATCCAAACGGTTCACGCGACAAATTGCCTGGAACAGGCCATGGTCCTGCATCTTTTTGTCGATATATAGATATGTGCAATGAGGAGCATCAAAACCAGTCAACAGCTTATCGACTACAATGAGCAACTTCATGTTAGCCGGTTCTTCAACGAACTTGCGCTTGGCTTCCTTTTCAAAAGCTTCCACCTTCTTGTCGATGCGGGAAGTATCGTCGCCTTCTTCGACTCCGACCATCTTCAGGTAAATCTGGTATTTCCTGAAAGTTTCCGTATCCTCATCGAGGCTAACCGTATCGGTACGCAGGTCGCCCGGATTCGGCGTATAAGAAGAAATGATAGCGCATTTCTTAAAACCCAATGCCTGAAAAATTTCGTAGAAGCGGCAAGCCGTAAAAATGGAATCCGCGACAAGGATAGCGTTTCCGCGACCTTCCGCCAAACGGGCATCCTTTGCAAAATCAAGGATGATATCGTTCGCAATCGCTTTCAGGCGGTCGTAAGACGAATAAACCGTGCGCATATTCGCCCAACGGGCTTTCAGTTTTGCCTTCGCGACAGGCGTCATGCCACGCGTTTTCAAATCAAACCATTCATCAATCTTTTCGCGAGAGCGGAGATCTTGCGGAACATCGCGGCCTTCGTAACGCAAGTCAAGAATCACGTGGTCGCGTACACCTTCGTCGAATTTATACGTGTGGATGTAACTTCCGAAAACTTCCAGACTCGTCTTCTTGTCTTTCTTCAAAAGCGGCGTGCCGGTAAAGCCCACGAAAATCGCCTTAGGCATCAAAGCAGTCATCGCCTTGTGCAACTTGCCCGATTGTGTGCGGTGGCACTCATCCACGAATACAACAAAATCGCCTTTCACGCTAAAGTTCGGCGGTAGCGAATCCTTGATTTCTTTCAAGAACTTTTCGTAATCACCGTCGGTAACTTCGCCGCCGCGGCGACCGAACTTGTGAACCAGCGAACAAATGATAGAACCTTCGGTAGAATTCAAACGGTCCAACAAATCGCGACCGCTCTTGGTGCGAATAATCTTTTCTTCCACACCCTTGAACAACTGCTCTATTTGGTCATCTAGTTCGTCGCGGTCAGTGACAATCAAAATTCTGCGACTCGGATTGTTCAGCAACAGGCGCTTGGCAAGCCAGACCATCGTGAGCGATTTGCCCGAACCCTGCGTGTGCCATACAATACCGCCCTTCTTTTGCGTGGTAACCCTGTTGTACGTGCGGTGAATTGCGTAATACTGATTGTAGCGGCAGACCTTCTTTACACCATTATCAAAAATGATAAAGTTATGAATCAAGTCTAGGAAGCGGACCTTGTTGAACAGCGAATAAAGACTCTCGAAAAGAACGCCGTCAAACGACGAACTCTTATCATCGATAATCAAATCGTTGTCGTCAAGTTCTTGCAAGCGTTCGCGGAACGCCTCCTGCTTCCAGGTCAAGTACTTCTTCTCTGGCGTGGCGATTGTCCCATAGCGGACACCTTCGCTTTCGTTTGCCGCCAGGCAATACTGAATCGTGGTAAAGAACGACTCAATGAAGTCCTGCTTCTGGTTCGTCAGGTTCTGGCGAATGCCATCGGCGACAGAAACGGAACTCTTCTTGAGTTCAATTACTGCGACCGCAATGCCGTTTATATAAACGACAAGGTCCGGGCGCTTGGAACCGAAAGAACTGCTAACCGTCACCTCTTCGGCAATGGCAAAATGGTTGTTGGCCGGATTTTTAAAATCAATGTAATAGACGCTGATATTTTCGCCATCCGCATCAGAAACCGGGTGCGAATACTTCAGCAAACTGTAAACCGTCTTGTTCGCAGAATATAAACCTTGCTGTAAGTCGCCCGCCGCATGTTGCAAATCGGCGATGGCCTTGCGTGCAACCGTTTCCGAATAGTGCTGCTGGCCCACCAAGAACGCGAACAGGTCATCATCACGAATGTTCTTGTTCGGCACTTCACACAGATTGCCCAGGTAATCGTAATGCAATTCGTCCTTGAAGAACTTGATTACCTTCGCCTGCGTCTTGCGTTCGGGAATGTTGATATTCGGTTCGGCCATTGTCTAATTCCAATTTTACCAAAATATATATTTTCGACTACTTGGCAACGCGCATTCAATAAAAGGCGACGACAGAATTGCCCGAATTTCACCAAAAACGCACATTTCGGCCTGAAATCATCCGAAAACATTAAATTTTCTACGGCATATTTGCAAAATCGCCGTAATTTTATTATATTAGAGATATGCCCAAATACGACGGAAAAGAAATTGGCAACACCGAAGGCTTCATGGTTCGCGAAAACATGAGCGCCTACCAGTATCACCAGGCCTTGCAAAAAGTCCAGTCTGGCGAGCTGCTTCGCCTGCGCCCCGGAGTGTTCGCTGAGCCAGCCTCGCTGGCAGATACCATGCTCGACATAGATGTTCTTGTGCCTGGCGGCGTGCTGTGCATGTACTCCGCGTGGGAGCATTACGAGCTGACTACGCAGATTCCCTCCGCATTTTGCATCGCCATCCCACGCAAACGCAAGCTCGTATTGCCCGAATTCCCCCCAGTAACGCTTTATTACTGGTCAGATCATCTGCTAGAGTTCGGAACCACAGCGGCGGAAGTCCATGGCCACAAGGTACGCGTCACCGACCTGGAACGCTCCGTCTGCGACGCCATCAAATACCGTAATAAAATCGGCTTGGATGTATGCGCCGAGATTCTCAAGACATACCTGCATCGCACCGACAGGAACATCGCGAAACTCATAGAATATGCAAAAAAACTTAGAGTCGCCGCAACCCTGAAAACATATTTGGAGATTGGGATTTAAGATGGTTCAGGATATTGCAAAATCAGTGCGAAATCGTCTACTGGAGCAGACAAGAAAAACGCATGGGAACTACCAGCAGGTTCTCATACGCTTCTTTCATGAACGCTTGATGTATCGGCTCGCTAAAAGCAAGCACAGGTCTTCGTTCTATTTGAAGGGCGGTTCATTACTGTTCGCTTTGAATCCTATAATTGCACGCCCGACTTTGGATGTGGATTTGCTTGGCATAAATTTCCCTTCAAAGCCAGAACTGCTCCGCTCCATGTTTGCAGATATATGTTCGCAAACGTGTCCTGAAGATGGCATTACTTTTGACATCGATTCCATTCAAGTTGAAGACATCATGAACGACAAGGAATATCTCGGACTTCATGTGAAAATACAAGCAAATCTGGATTCTATTCGCCAGTGGGTTGCCATCGACGTTGGTTTCGGAGATTCGGTTGTTGGCGTAAAAGAAATGGCATACCCCACACTTCTCGACAATTTGCCTAAAGCGAATATTTTCGTCTATTCAATTGAATCAATTGTTGCGGAAAAATTTCATGCCATGATTGCCCGCGACGAAAGCAATAGCCGGATGAAGGATTTCTTTGATGTCTATCAGATTTTGACAAATCACAAGATAGACAATCAAGTTCTTGAATCTGCCATCAAGGCGACATTCCGTGCAAGGAAAACGGAATATTCTTCCAATGCAAACCTTTTTTCCGCCAAATTCGCCCGTGACGAATCAAGACTTGCACTCTGGAATAACTTTTTACACAAAATCAAATACACAAATCCATTGAATTTTGAAGATGTGATGAATTTGATTCGTGACAGGCTAGGAATGTATTGGACAAAAGAGACGCTGGGGTAAACATGACCATAGAATTCCCTAACTTAAGCAATCGCTTTGATGCAGAAGACATCCGCAAACTGCGCGAATACAATTCCCTGCGGCATTCCAAGATGTCGCACAAGGAAATCCTAGACGATATTCGACAGGGTGCAGAAGCCTTTATGTCGGAATACAATAGTTTCTTTGTGGTTTCCAATACAGGTGAAAAGAAATAAAGCAACTAGTTCCATTTTGGAACTAGTTGCTTTCTATTTCAGCACTCGCTTTATAAGGCTGCGGAAAGATTTTGTAAGAAGGAGTCTATATTAGATTCGGTTTCTATTTTTTCGTAGGCTGTTCCATTTTTGAAGAAACCATTTTGCAATAACACAGCCTCATCCTTTTGCCTAGTTGAATTAGGTAAATCTGATATTATCAGCCTATATTTTGAATCATCAATGTAATAAATTGAAACAGAAACTATATATGGAGCCGACCGATACTCACATTTAAAATAAGGCGGTTCATTTTCTCGACAAGTGCGTTTATAAGAAACATTTAATGGAGTACCTGCCAATCGTTTGTAAACAACATAAGTGAATATTTCTTCATGGTCGCTAGTAATATTCTTTTTAGTGATCAAATCAATTTCATAATTATCAACATTATTACGAGAATGTGACACTCCACTCTTATCATTCCAACGCATAAAACGATCAGGGCCAAGTCCATCAAAAATTTCAGGATTATCTATAAAAGCCAAACGCCATTTTTCAATTGCCGAACTCCTATTTTTTGCAATCAAATCTAATGAATTTTTGACGTTCTGCACATTAAATAACGGGTCATCCAGAATATCTTTGAAATATTTTTTTTGCGAATAATCGTTATCTTCTTTTTTTAGTAGCCTTCGCCAAGACAAATCACGACCATTATTTTGTAACAAAGAATAATTACTATTGGAAAGGACCTTATAATCACCCTTTGATAACATTGCACGAATCAAATATAAATCAAAAGAACATCCATTCATATCGGGGAAAATGGAACGGACACGGTCAATATAGTTGTTAAAACATGCTATTTTAGAGGCGTCGCCAACATCCGTTGCAGACAAGTTACAGCAATCATAAATTTCAAAATAAAAATGTCCATTAAAATATTTTAACTCATCAAAAGCTTTTACAAAAGCCTGTTTCCATATTGGGTTGTTAGACAAAGTCGCCTGAAGAACTTCTTGCTCCAACTGATAATGATCCAAGGTTACAACTTGATCTATATCCTTTTGGATTAATGAAACCTGTATATTTTTATCATATAGATATTCTAGGCCCTTCAAACTATTGCAATATGTATCTGCTGTATTCGCCAAGTTGGTGCTATTTTTCACAACGGCAAAAACAAAGCGCATCCAATCTTCAAATTCATTTTGGTTTATGTTTCCTTTAGTTTTTATCAGATAATCTAAATATCCAAAATAAATCACCTTATTACCATAATCCACATTCTTTTCATAATCATTTGCAACTTTAACAAAAAATGCTTCTTCGTCAAAAAACCAAAGGGGATTCGAGAAGTATTTTCTCAAGTGACAATTATTATTTTGATCTTTTTCAGACAATAAATCCAGTAATCGCACTAAATCAAAAAAATGATCATTATTTTGCTCAAACAATATACCAAGAAGCTTTTCATAAGAAACCTTGTTCTTCAGCTTCATCATGCTTTCAATTTCAATTTTAAGGGGATCGTTTCTAGAAATAGACATTACCCCACTTTGAGACATTGTGTGAATTATGTTACGGTATATAATATAATTGCTTATAAAGCTAAGCATCATTTCATCAACTGTACACTCTTTTACGCCAGTTTTATTCCATTCATCCCAAAATATATCCGTCCACTTAGTATCTATCATCAATGCCACATAGTCACGAAGTTTTGCATAATTTTTAGAATCTCGAACATTTATTTCCGATAGAAACGATTGTGTTTTAGATAAGCTTTCTATAGAATCTATCCTGTGCAATATTTTTGATTTTAAATTCTCAAATCGTGTTAACGGTTTCCCACGCGAGTTCATCTTGATGTATAGTTCATCGGTAAGTTTATACTCGCCCATATTTAGGAAATTGAATGTTATACAAGCTCCACTTCCACTATTATCCAATTTTTTATAGATTTCTTTTGCAATATCATATGGGAACTTCTTTGCAATTGAATCAATCATGCAACACATGTTTAAAATCGTCGGATCTGTATTCCAATGCAAAAAAAACCATTTTTCATCTTTTATTGCTTGAGAATTTAATTCACCCTTTTTTAACAAATCTATAAAGTATTCTGCACGATCAATCCAGTGATTCGTAGAAACATCATTCTTTTTTATGCGCAGATTTACCAGGCTGTTACAAAAATCACTTGAGGAGAATCTAGTTTTATAAGTAAATCTTGAGGACAATTTGGAATCATCCCACATCATTTGCCTAAAAGATTCAAAAGTCTCTTTCCCAGCAGCCAAGGCAAAGTACCAATGAAGCAAAAACAATGTTGTTATTCGCTGCTGACCATCTAACAACGTTAAGATTTTGTATCCATAAGAGGAATCAATTGAACCATAAACAAAATCTAGTTCATGGCTAAAATCCGAAGTGACCAAGTATTCATATAGTTTTGTCAGAAATTCATCTCTTTTTTCGGACTCTTCTTCTCGTCCATAAGCATAATCACGTTGCAACATCGGTATTTCAACAACCAAATGTTCTTTTTTAAATAAATCGACAAAACTCAAATGTTGGAAAGACATTCTTTCATCTCCTTCAAATAATTTTTTGCATCAGAATCATTCCAATTCATTAAATCGGATAAATTAATACTATATGCTTTTGAGAAGACATTTTTTGTACATGGTAAAATGTAAACACCATTTTTTTCTCGTTCTTGAATTCGTTTTCTTTTCACAGGAAAAAAGGCATTTCCATAACTTCGATTAGTTGTACTGTCTAAAAGCACCAAATTAGATATACTATGCTCGTTATTAAACGTTGAACTTTCTTTAAAAACATCATCACGTAGTTTTTTATAAATATCCGTTTCTGTGACATCCTGTTCACTATCCAACAAAAATTTCAATGGTTCACACAATTCCCATAAAGAATTTCCATTCACGCATTCCTGCTCAAGTTGTTCCTTATTTTCATCTATTAAAATTTTATAGTTGTCGGCTATTTTTTTTGCAAATTCCTTACTATTAAAAAGCCGTTCTCCATTTTCCTTTCGTTTTTCATTCTCTTTTTCCACCTCGTCAACTACAGGATCTAATGGTATCCCAGAAAAATATTGCAAGCATGTTAATATCCAGTCCGTTCTTGCCGCGCCCGAAGGATCTTTGGGTGTTTGTGAGCGCACATGTTCAAGATCCCAATCTTTTTCATAAAAATCTTTAAATGAAAATTTCAAATCTTTTTCCTTACAATTATACGCCGTCATAACATTAAACAATAACAATGTATCTCTCAGACATGTTCTAGAATTCTCTTTATAATTAAGATTTTCTATTTCATCAATCTCTTTTTCCATTACTTCTTTTATCTTCTTTTTTAAACTCGCTTCAAAAGAACTATTTGAGTCCGCTTCATCTTGAAGTTCACGAATTTTTAAAATTTCGATTTTTTTATATCGCAAATAACCAATCAAATGATATATGTTTCTGTTTTCATGCCAATTTCTTATTAGATGATACAAATCCATCAATTCTTTCCATGCGAAAGAAGTGCCTTGTCTGGGAGTTAATGTTGGATTTTCTTCACATTTTTTAAATTGATCTAAATATTCGTTGAATGTAAAGTAATCATTTTCTTCATTCTTTTTCTTTTCCTTCAAAATATCAAATAAAAATTCTATTCTAGTACTATACTTCTTATCATCTTCCCCATATGCAAAGGACCATAGATTTTGATCTTGCAGAGCATTCTCAACTTCATCCCACTCAACAGCTATTTTACTTTGCTGTGCATCAATAAGTCTATTTTTTACAACATCGCCTTCAATATCCGCATTTTCTTTTTTTACTGTATTTAGAAAAAGTGCCTTAATTAGTTCTGCATTAGTCAATCCTATTTTGCCAACATTCAGTCTTGAAAAAATTTCTTCACTAGAATTTGTACCAGCTTCAATTTCATCAGTAACATCATACCAAATAAATTTTACCATTGGCTTTTTCTCTGAATTACTGTAATTCAAAATATCTGACGGGAGGTCAAATTGCAAATTTCTTTCGGCAAGCCAATTCTCAATAGTTTTATAAGCATTAAACATGTGGAAGAAATCAATATTTTGATTTTTTTTACTCTCTTCTATATTTTGTAAAAAAGAAGCACTGTCGGGTCTACTTTGATAAGATAGATTAAACAACTCAAAATCTTTAGCAGACGCCTGCAAAACATTTTTTTGGCTCGAGAGTATTAAATACAAAGTAGTTAAACGTTGTTGGCCATCAATCACCTCCCATTCTTGCCTTCCCTTATTGTAGTACACAACGAGGGGCTGCATACAATAAAAAGTCCCCCTTTCGTAATTTTCGGTAAATTCATTCAGATCTTCAAGCAACTTCGTCACTTCAAAATCTGTCCAACGATAGCCTCTCTGGTAATCAGGTATATAAAAACTGTTTCCCATCAGTTCACTGACAGAAACCATATCCAGCTTTTGTTTTATGCTTTTATTTTCGGCATCATTCCACAGTTTCATACTACTGCATCCTCCCAAAATCAAATCATTAATTGATATAATTCATAATTATCGATCGAATTAGAGCTTCGCTTTTTAACATTAATAAGAGAAACTCTGATATTTTCTTTGTCTACAACTTTCTTTAGCCTAAAATTTATTCTTGGCAAAATTTCATCAGAACTATTTTTGGAACAGTAGGTTGAAATTTCCTGCAAATCATTCTTCGTCTTTGAATCCACTGGCGAACCATCCTCATTCAGCAAGTTGTCGTAAGAGAGGCCTCTAATTTCAACTAATAGCGGAGATGAATATATACGCAAAAATCCATACAAGTTTTGATATTTGTGATACATCTCACCTCGAACATTTTTGTAGTTTATGTCAATTAGCTTTTGTAAATATTCCAAAGTATATGTCAATATTTCAGAACCCCATCTTTTTTTTGCGGTATATTCAACTGATAATTTTCGGCTTACACTGGTATAAACATCTCCATGTTGATAATTTTGTGCAATTGAATAAACTTCTTGCTTTACCATTTTTTTAAAAGAATCAAACCTATAATCATCCTTGAAATTTTCTTCCACATAAGGGAAGATCTCTCTTGCCAATTCAAGAATTCCCCATTCTTTAACAGCATTGATTCCACCTAGCCCATTCTCTAGGATGCTAGGCAAGAAAATAGACGATGTTCCATGATATAATGTTACAGGGCAAATATTATGCATTTTTATCCTTTCCTAAAATTACATTAGGGAGTGTAGAGACCACCCCAATAACTACACAGGCGACCACCCCACCAGCAACTTTTACTTTATCCCAAAATTCTTTCTTTTTTCGTTTACACGATTCGCAAAGTTTGTCGGTATTTTCTATTTTCTCACACCCACATTTTTTGCATTTATTCCACAGTTTCTCAGCCATTGTCAATCTCCATAATTCGTTTGTTTTCTAATTGCAATTTTGCATTTTTTCCAATATTTTCCAGCTTGCCTTCGATTCTTTCAATATTGGTACCAACGGTCTTTGACCAGAAATTCAAATCATCCTTTTTATCGGTTTGACTATTCAACAAAAGCAACGTCTCTTTTGAAAAAAGAGTTGCGATTTCGGATTTAATCTGTTCCGTTGTCACCGCAAGAGCCTTAAATTCTTGAGCCTCATTCAATAATACACATTGCGTGCGGCAGGCATCAAAATATCCTTGGGTATGTGCATATACTTGGCTTAAAATCTTTTGACATTCTGCATTCTTTCTTTTCTTGAAATCCTTACACATTTCAAGTTCAGATTTTAAGGATCTTTGAATTTGGCTGTGAGCAATACTGTTTTGTGCTATTGCCGTAGATAACAAATCTTGCCGGGTCTTCTCATTCTCACAATTTAGAGCAGTCCACAAAATACGTTTTGCACCGTCAGTAAGTGCCAGGCGGTCATCCCATTGACCAATAAGGACTGTATTGACAGATTCTGCAACATTTTCCACAGCGATGGACAAATTTTCAATTTGTTTTGCCATTGCCGCCATCGTAAGGGCTTGTGTAAAATCTGCGGGGTTTGATGCAGGAAGTTCCATCTTCTTTAGCTTTGCATGTTTCTTGATGACATTATTTGCGTCTCTGAACATGGAATCAAATCTAGTTGGGTCACCCTTAAACTTTTTAATTTCGTAACCCTTGTCAAGCATTTCCTTAAAGAAATCCTCATCCAAGGCAAAAATTTCCCTTGCCTTTTTGGGAAACGAAGTAACGATATTTACTGCATCCGGATACTTCTTCATGAGAGTTTCAAAGGCGAACTTTGTTTTGTCCTTGATCCATGATTTCGTCTGGGCTTCATAATTGCATACTTCGCCTTCCAAGACCTTCTCAGAAGACTCTGCAATTTCAAGAGCAAAATCTCCTATATCGACTTTCAGTGGATATACCTTTGTCTCTTTCGTAGATTTCCTACTCATATTATACCAACCTGATTTTTCCGGTGAGGAGTTGTTGCATCATGCCGGTTTTGAGGGTGCGGTATTTTGCGAGTTTGGTTTCGAGGGCCGAGATTTCGGTGTCCATGTCGCTGAGGACGTTTGCGATGGCTGTTTGTTCGTCTTTTGAAGACGGAACAATAATTTGAACTTTCTTGATTTCATCTACAGCGACGCCTTTAATGGACGTGCCCTGCGATTCATTTGACATTCGTTTCATGACAGGATGTAATGCGTATGCAAGAAACTTGGAGTCATTTTCTTTTGAGGGAATTAGATTGCAAAAATCTTGACTTGTGCAAACTTTTTGTTGAGACAAAGCTAGTTTGCCAACTCCAACACGGGCGATAATGAGAATCGTTCCCTGGGGGCAAATCTGCGTTGCCGAGAAATTCACGGCTTCTTGAGTAATGAATCTTGTCATTGAAATGTGTTCAATATCATCGTCGTTTAAATCCGCAGATGAAATCCAAGGGATAGTTCCTTTCCAAAAAGATTCATTCTTGGTGCTTGGAGTTCCTCCTCCTAAAAACAACCCTAATTCCTTTATCGGTTTCACTTCCCAATCAATGGGTATCAATCCGAGTTCGGTCATTTTGTAGCCACTGGATTCTTCGCGTTTTGCGCTTCGCTCAGAATGACACTCCTTTCGTCTTTCGTCTGTAGGGCGTGAGCCCGTTCTTTCGTCTAATCCGAATCCGGGGAGGCGTTTGCGGCCGGTGAGGAGTTGCTGCATTGCGCCTTGTTTGATGTTTTTCTTTTTGGCGATGAGTTTTTCTAGGTTCGCGATTAGGGTGTCAACATCGGAGAGGGCGTTTGCAATGCGTTGTTGTTCTTTCGTTGTTTTAGGAATGCAGACTTGTAATTTCCTTAATGAATCTGTAGTAATATGAACGACGGCATCACCTTGAGCTTTCATAGCCTTTTGTTTGGCTATGGCAGGAAAATTCAGAATATATCCTAGAAACATAGAATTGACGGGACATTTAGGAGACATGATTATAATGTCTCCTCCTGCATACGCCTCTATTGATTCTAGAAAAGCGACTGTTTTTCCAATATCTTCTTTTGTCTCTCCAGATGCAGAAAAAAGAACATCTCCCCGATAAATTCTTGTCGACTTATTTGCCACTTCTTTCGAAATATGTGAATAAAAAGCTTTTATATAGTCATTATGCTTAGTATATAATTCTCCATAACGAATAGCCGGCAGATTGCCGCTATTTGACTCACTTCTAGAAATTCCGGAACCTTTCGAAAAAGAGCCTATTTCACTCAAAAATTTCACTTCCCAATCGCTTGGTATCAATCCGACCTCGGTCTGTTTGAATTTCGTTTCTTTCATACTGCTAGATCCTTCGACTCCGTTACACTCCGCTCAGGATGACACGCATGGATCCTATCGCTTCGCTCCAGGATGACAATCTTTCGGCTCTTGTCTTAATCATACCTCGAATCCCATTTCTTTGAGGTGGTTCTTGACTTTGGTTTCGTAGTCGGCGACGGTTGCTTCGAGGTCAGGGAGTGTGTTTTCGTAGCGGTCGGCGAGTTCGGTCACGCGGGTTGCAATCTTGTGGCTGGTGGTGTCGTAAAGGCTCTTAATTCCTTCAAAGATGTCAAAGCTCCATTTCTGTTTTACGAGCAGGTCCTTGATTTCTTTTTCGGTGAGTTCGGCATACTTGTTCTTGACGGATTCGTCCAGGGCCTTGTTCAGTTCCTTGACGATGCCTGCCTGGTTTTTCGCGGTGGCGGCAAGTTCGGTGTATTTGGCAAGCACATCGAATTCTTCGCTCTTGTTGCTTGCCTTTTGCTTTTTCAGTTCCTTCAGCTTGGCGGCGATTTTCTTTGCGTCCAGTTCTTCGCTTTCTTCCTTGGCGTAGTCGGCCAGCACGCTGCCTTCGCCGCTGTTTTCTTCCACGAATTCTTCGAGCCTGGATTCGCTTTCGGCGACAACTTGTTTGGCACGCTCGATTTCGGCTTGTTCCTTGGCAAAGTAAACGCGCTCAATGACGGTCTTGGGCAACAGTTTGCCTTCCCAACCGATTTCCTTGGGCTCGGCCTTTTTCTTGCCATCATTTTTTCCGGTTGGTGAGCTTGCCGAACCATTCTTGGATTCCTTCTTGAAGATTTTCACGATTTCGGCGCCGGCCATGTAGCCGTCGTACTTGAGCACGAAAACATCGTCGCTCATGGTCTCTTGCCAGTAGGCGAGCAGCACCTGATAAACGTCGTAAAAGTCCACGAGTTCAATGTGGCGGAATTCGTCTATCAGCGATTCCGAGAGTTCTATGATAAACTTCTTCACATCTACCGTGCCGTCGATGTTCATCAACTTCTTGGAAGACTTCTTGAGCCATGCGTCAAAGGCGTTGTCAATCTGTTCGGCGTAGGCCTTGAATTCTTCGTCGTTGAAGATTGCACTGCGGATTTCGTCTTTTTCTACCTTGAGCTGATAATAGCCCGCACGGAATTTCTTGAAGAGTTTGCTCTTGAGGCCCGGGAAAATATTCCAGTAGCGTTTTAAGGAATCCACGTCGCCTGCGGGGATGCCGCCGTTCAGATGGGCGTCGATGGACTGTTCGTCTTCGGCGTCGCCGCTGTCGATGTAACGCGGGATGTTCAGGTTGTAACCGTTCTTGACCTTGATTTCTTCCATCGGGACAAAGCGCGCGTACTTGGGGTCGTCTTCAATGCGGTTCACGAAGGTCTGCACAATTTTGTAAATGTCGCGTTCGCGCAGGCGGTTCTTGGGGCCGTCTTTCACAAAGTCGTGGCTTGCGTCAATCATGAAAATGCCGCCGTTATTCCCTTGGCGTTCGGCAGCGTCTTCCTTGTCCATCACGATGATGCAGGCGGGAATACCCGTGCCGTAGAAAAGGTTCGCGGGGAGCCCGATAATGCCCTTGATGTAGCCGCGATCGATGATGTTCTTGCGGAGGGATTCTTCGGCGTTGCCACGGAACAGCACGCCGTGGGGCAAAATCACTGCCGCCTTGCCGGTGGGCTTGAGCGACTTGAGAATGTGCAGGAGCCAGGCGTAGTCACCGTTCTTTTCGGGCGGGCGATCGTCATAGCCGTCGAAGCGGCCAAATTCCTGCAAGCCGTCGGTCCAGTTCTTGAGCGAGAACGGAGGATTCGCGACCACAAAGTCGAAACGTTTCAGAGCGCCGTTGTCCAGGTATTGCGGGTTCGAGAACGTGTTGCCCGACTTGATTTCGCCACTTGCCTTGTTGTGGAGAACCAGGTTCATTTTTGCAAGGCCCGCCGTCGTGGTTTCTTTTTCCTGGCCGTAAATGGCGATGTCGAAGGGGGCCTCGTCGGCTGCGCGGATGAGGAGCGAGCCCGAACCGCATGCGGGGTCGTAAATGGTGGTGTTCCTGTTCTTGACTTTCCCAAGGCCGATGACTTTCGCCAAGATGCGGCTGACTTCTGCCGGGGTGTAGAACTGGCCCTTGCTCTTGCCGCTTTCGGTAGCGAAGTTACGCATCAGGTATTCGTAGGCATCGCCCAGAATGTCGTCGCCGCCCGCCTTGTTGTTGCTAAAGTTGAATTCCGGGCGTTCAAAGATAGACACGAGGCCGGTCAAGGTATCCACCATGTCCTTGCCGTTACCGAACTTGGAATTGTCGAAGAACTTTGCATTGTCGATGACGCCTGTCAAGTTGTTCGCTTCGGCGAGTTTCGCGATGGCCTTGTCCATCTTTTCGCCAATGTCCTTGTTGTTCTTGAGCGCGACGAGGTCATCAAAACTACCGCCTGCAGGAACGTTGATATCGGCGTACTTCTGACCCTTGAACTTGTCGGTCACGTACTTCACAAAAAGGAGCGTCAGAATGTAGTCCTTGTACTGGCTAGCGTCCATGCCGCCGCGCAGTTTATCACAAGATTCCCAGAGAGAAGAGTAGAGTTCGTTCTTCTTGATAGCCATATAAAAACGCTAGGTAGAGAGGGGGTTTGTTTGTTTCGTAAATATATATAAATGGAGGTGAGGGGTGCGATTTTTTTGTTGCGTCCGGGGTTTTAGGGGGCGGCCTCCCCCTTTTAAAAAAACGCGCGGGCCTATTGACAAACTGGATTTTTGAATCTATATTTAGTGCACAAGTGTATAGTCTTTGGTATTTTTCCGCTTGTATGCCAGAGGAGTTGACGATGAAGAAAAAGGATATAGTGCCGGCTGTCGAAAAGAACGAAATTGTCGTTTACCAGCCGGAGGGTGGGGAATTCCACATCGAAGTCCGAGTCGAAAACGAGACCGTCTGGCTCACGCAGGCGCAGATGGCGGAACTTTTCCATGCCACAAAGCAGAATATCAGCCTGCATATCGCAAGGATTTTCAAAGAAGGCGAATTAGACCCAAAAGTGGTTGTCAAGGAATACTTGACAACCACTCAACACGGCGCAATTACTGGAAAAACGCAAGTTCACGCCGTAAAAAACTACAACCTGGATGTCATCATTTCTGTAGGCTATCGAATAAAGTCAATCCAGGGCACGCGCTTTCGTCAATGGGCTTTGAACATTTTGAAAGAGTACATGCTCAAAGGCTACGCTGTAAACCAGCGAATGCTGGCACCCCAGACTCAACAAAAACTGATTGAAAACGTCAATACCCGACTCACAGCAGTCGAGCAGCGCGTAGATTTTTTCGTCAATACAGCCCACTCCGCCCAAAATCAGAGAATCGAGCAATTGTCCAACGACGTCCAGAAGGTCATGGCAAATTTCATCGACCCGAGCACCTTCAAGCACTTTCTGATTCTGAACGGGCAGCGGCTGGAGGCCGATGTCGCCTACACGCAGATTTACGGCATGGCGAAGAAGTCAGTGCTGATTGTAGATGATTACCTGGATGTAAAGACGCTCGATTTGTTGCGGTGCGTGGAGAAGAACGTTTCTGTCAAGATTTTCAGCGAACAGCACGGTCGCACCCGCCTGACCGAGAGCATGCTGGCAGACTTCAGGGCCGCTCGCCCAGATGTTGAACTTGGCGATGTTCGCACCACGGGAAACGTGTTCCACGACAGGTACATCTATCTGGATTTTGGCACCGACAGCGAGAAACTTTTCCACTGCGGGGCATCCTCAAAAGATGCCGGAAACAAAATCACGACCATCATGCAGCTGGAAGATATCGCCGGGTATCACGCACTTTTCGAGAAGTTGTTGCGAGATGAAAAATAAAGAAATCATTGCGCTCGTTGAGCGCAAGACACGGCGCCTCGGTCATGCCGGCAAGCAAGCTTGCCGTCGCGGAGCTCGCCTTACCAGTCTTTCGCAGGTCTTGCCTGTCCGCGGATAGGTTTCCAGGGCTTGCGTTCGCCGTTCTGCTCGTCGAAATCCTTCAGGAGCTGTGCAGCCTCTTCGGGGCTCATCTCGCCCATCTGCACGGGCTGTTCCTGGGGTTCTTCGCCACCCTGGCTGTCGCTGGAATTTTCCTGCGGCTGCTCGGGTTGCTGTTCAGGCTGTTGCCCACCATTGCTGTCGGAACTTTCACCGCCCTGGCTGCTGCTGGACTGGCCACCGCCATTCTGATTCTGGTTTTGGTCATCGCCCTGGCTCGAAGAACTCTCAGACCCGCTGGAATTGCCATCGCCGTTCTGGTCCTGGTTCTGCTGGTCCTTATTCTGGTCCTGATTCTGATCTTTATTTTGATCCTGATTCTGGTCCTGGTTATTGTCCTGGTTCTTGTCGTTCTTCTTGTTCTCGTTCTTCTGCTCGTCCTTGGCTTCCTTGATGCGGTCAAGAAGCATTTGCAGCTTCTGGTCGTTCGGGTAGTATTGCAGGCCCTCGTTGCAGGTGATTTCGGCAGAAGGCAGGCGGTTTTCGATGTACTGGAAGGCCGCATCGCTGTAGTAGGCGCTCGCGCTCTTCGGGGCGGCAAATGCTGCTGCGGACAATAGCAAAATCAACACAATGGACCCTATCGCTGCGCTCCAGGGTGACATAAGTCTAAATTCTTCGCGCATCAGATCACCTCCAGGTCGTTGTCGGTGTTGCTAGCGTCAATCTTCGCCTTGGGCTTGCGGCCGGCCTTGATTTCGATGACGTCGTCGATGCGCTGCACATGGCCGCTCAACTGGCCCGCAGTCTCGTCCTCGGCAATCAGGTTCTCGAGCATCTCCTTGGCTTCGGCGTACTTGCCGTCCTTGCAAAGTTGCAATGCGCGCGCCAGAACTTCCTTCGCCTTGTCGGAAAGCGGCGGCTGTTTCTGGTCGTTGTTCTGGTCCTGATTCTGGTCCTTGTTCTCTTTCTGCTTGTCGAGTTCTTCCTTCAGCTTGCGCTGGACAATTTCCACGTTCTTCTTCGCATTCTCGAAGTTGTTGTCGAGGTCGATTGCCTTTTTCAGATATGCTACGGATTCGCGCCAGGCCGCAATGCGTTCGCTACCCTCGGCAGCCTTTTCGCCCATGCGGAAGTGCGTATTCGCGAGGTTGTAGGCAGCCTTCGCTGCCATCTTCTTGTCGGGCATGCGCACGGCGCTCTCGAGTTCCTTCTTGGCCTCTTCGTAATTGCCGAGCCTGTACTGGCACGTTCCGATATTGTAGAACAATAGCGGGTTCGCGGGTTCGGCCTCGCGGGCCTTCATGTACTTTTCCAAGGCACCGGCATAGTCGCCGTTCTTGAACAGTTTATTGCCGTCGTTTATAGGCCGCGCCCAGAGGGCAACCGACAGCACACATACTAAAATCAAAAAAAATCGCATTTTCAAGCCTTCGTATTCTCTACATGGCAAGAATATACAAAATCGCCGTGCTCAAGACAAACAACGAAACAAGTGCATAACCAAGCACTTTCCACTTGGTCGACGCCCCTTCTAGAGAAACTCCCCAGCCGACAAACGGGACGAAACTCAAGATGACCGGTGCGATGTACCTGAAATCGTTGCTGCAAGAATACGGCACCTTGATCCGCAGGAACATGAGCGCAGCGAAGAAGGCCGCGCCCTGCAAAAGGAGAATCCAATGAATCGCGCCAAGTCTCGCCTTCCAGAATCCGCGGGCAGCATACACGAGCATCCCGAGGAAAGACACGCTCATCAGGGTCGCAAGCGTCCTTCCGGTCTCGTTGCGCACCAGCTCGAATTCACCGAACATCGACGACTTGAACGCATAATTCCAGAAGAACTCGCGTCCCCATTCCTCGTTCCAGGCACTCGTGTAAGGATGCGTCACGAAGGACTTCAGGTCAAAGAAAATGTAGTTGAACGCCTCGTTGCCAACCCTGAGACGTCCGTTCAAGCCGCTCGAATTACCCACCAGGTCGGCATCGCCCAGCAGTTTCTGCAGGAGGATTCCGGCAATCAGGGCTACAAACATTCCCCAGGCCACCCATTCGGACTTGGACGCGGTAAGCCGGCGGAAATTGTGGACATAGCCGCACACGGCAAACAGGAACGTCGTCCCGAGCGTCACCACGGCAGTCGTCTTGGTCCACATCGCAAGCGCCGTAGCGACAACGGACACAATCAGGTACTTGCCTTTCCCCTTATTCAGATAGTTGATACCTCCCCAAAGGCAAAGGACATGCATCAGATAGAACATCTGGTCGTTGCCAATGCGGGGCGCGACAAGAATCATCAACGGCCAGAAAGTCCACAAGAGCGAAGAAAGCCCGAGCGCCGCACCGCCCATGAAGCCCTTGAGGAAGAACAAGCCAAGCAAGAGCGTCGCCACCGAGAGCAGCAGGCTAAACGTCTGCAATCCCGTAGTGCCGCCCACGCCTATCCCGTTGCCAAACACGAACGAGGGCACCGACGACACATAATAAACAGGCGGATGGTAGCAGGTCCAGCAGTCATCGACTCCCGGAACGGCATGCTTTTCGAGAACGTACTGCACGTAGGCGACATGGCCGTCGACATCGTTCGAATAAGTCGTGTAGGGAATGTTCGCAAAGAAAACCGTCCTGATAGCCACGCCAAGGAAGAAAACAAAGAGAAGCCCTCCGCGGAGTCCAAGCCTACGCCCAACCAAGAGGCACAGGACCGCAAAGAACAGGACCGCCCCCACATTCGAAGCAGTGGCAGCCGCCGAACTCTGGTAGACAAACAGGTTCAGGCCCGCATCGCCCCCGTTGTTCTTCAGGCTGAACGCAAAGTGCGCCTTGTCCCCGACCCTGTGGGGTGCAAGCACGCTATCCTTCAGGAGGAAGCCCTTCGAGAAATTGCAACGGTCGTGGAAGCCCGACACGTCAACTTCTTCCCCGTTCACGACAATGCTTTCTGCGCAGTCATCCGGAACGACGCGCAGGTCGTATGAGGCGTTAAAGGGATTGTGGATATCCAGTTCCACCTGGAACAGTTCGCCGTCCGCCATCTTTTGCGCAACCGGGAAGCTCACCTTTTCGGGATCGCCGTCCCTGGTCAACACGACATTGTCAATGGAGACGCGCATGGCAACGCCCGTGACGACACAGGCCACGAGCAGCAGGGCGCAATAGAGTTCAGGGAGCTTGAAAAAAGCTACGACACGTTTCATGGTCTACGACTTCTTGCCTTCGTGGTATTCTTCTTCGCTGTTCACGTTCCAGAGCGCGGTCTTGTCAGCGGAGTTCTCGCGGATGCACTTCACGACTTCCATGGCGCTGAGCATGCTGTGGTCCATGTTGTTGTACTTGTGCATGCCGTTTCGGCCCATGAGGAACAGGTTCTCGATGGGGTCCACGTATTCACGGATCTTGTCAAACTCGCCGTAGGTGCCGAAGTAGGCGGGATACGCCTTCTTGATGTGGAACACCACGGAATCGCGCACGTCTTCGGGACGGGCGACATCTATCTTGTCGAGTTCGGCGATGGCAAACTTGATGAAGTCCTTGTCGGGCATGCGCCACATCTCGTCGCCCTCGGTGGCGAAGTATTCGAGGCCGATCCACACCTTCTCGGGGTCGGCCACCAGGTAAGGGCTCCAGTTGTTGAAAATCTGGATGCGGCCGAGTTTCACGTCGGACTCCTGCACATAAATCCAGTTGTCGGCCACGAACTTGAGCTTGCTTTCGGGAGAGCCGGGCTTTGCCGGATTCTTGATGAGCAGCTTGTCGAGCAGGAGGCCCACGGTAATGAAGTCGCGGTACACGAGGCCATCGGCGACGCGCCTGACATCGGCAGGCACAGGAGTCTTTTCGCTATCCATCGCGGAGACGAGTTCCTTCACCGGCATCGTGCTGAGGAAATAGTCGCAGGCAACCGTTTCGTGCATGACGACGCCCGTGCCGTCCATACTTTCCACGACAACGCTTTCGACGCGCTTGCCGTCGGCAGTGCGGTTCACGCCCACCACCTTCTCGTTCATGCGGATTTCGCCACCCGCTTCCTTCACCTTCTCGGCAACTGTTTCCCACAGCTGGCCGGGCCCGAATTTCGGATAAAGGAACTGCCCGATGAGGCTCGTCTCAGTATCCTTCTGGCGGATGTCCGCTCCGTTCGCGGCCCCCGCGGCCGGTTTTTTCTTGCCGGCGAAAATCTGCTTCACGGCGTGCACCACGGTCTTCGTGATGGAAAGTCCCTTGATGCGCTGGCCACCCCAGTCGGGGCTGATCTTGCTGCACGGCACGCCCCACACCTTCTCGGTGTAGTCGCGGAAGAACGTGCGGTAGAGTTCCACGCCGAAGCGGTTGATCATGAAATCTTCGAGGCTCTTCTCCTTGCGGGCAGGGAGCAACTGCACCTTGATGTAGCTCATGCCAATCTTGAACATGCGCCACAGCCCGAGGTTGCGGATGGTATCGCCGTTCAGGCTCACCGGATAATCGAAAAGTTTGCGGAGGAAAAGGATTCGGCTGAGGCGGCTGCGGCAGAGCATCACGTAGTCCGTCTTCTCGGGATCGGGGCCTCCGGCAACCAGAGGCACGCTGCGCCCGATGGCGATATCGTCCTTCGAGGCGACACCCTGCAGCGGCAGAATTCCCTGCCACCAGTCCATCACGGTATCGCTCTTGCTGAAGAAGCGGTGGCCACCGATGTCCATGCGGTTGCCATTGTAACGTGCCGTCCGCGAGATGCCGCCGATGACATCCTCGGATTCAAATATCACGGGCTTCACGTCCGTGGTACGCAACAACTCCAGTGCCGCCGTAAGTCCCGCAGGACCGGCGCCCGCAATTACAGCAACTTTCTTCGATTCGTTCTCCTGAGCCATTTTACACATCCTTCTTCTTTTTAAAAAGCAAAAGCTTTCGCGCCCCAAAATTCCACATCAGCACGAGAACCGCGGCGACCATCTTGGACACCATCTCGTTCAGCGAAAGCCCATCGACCATCAGGTACATGAGCAGCTGGTTGATGCCGACTCCCGCGATTCCCACCAGGGCAAACAGGACAAACTCGGCAACCTTCTGCTTTTCGAGCGTCCGCTCGCATGCGGTAAACACCCACACGATGCTCATGGTATAGTTGAGTACAAGCCCCGCCACAAGTCCCACGAGGTTCGCGAGCAGGTAATGCCATCCGCAGACATAAAGGCAAAGCGCGAACAGCCCGAAATCCACTACAAAGGCAAGCCCTCCCGTCACCAGGTAACGGAGGAACTGTCCCAGCAAGGACTTGCGAGGGAACCGGTCTCGTAGCGATTTTATCTTATCAGCAATCACGCGTCTGCAAATATAATTAAGCCAAAAAGACTAGGCCAAGATTTCGCAGCCATACAAGGCAGAAACTAGGCCAATCATGCTCTCGTGATCCTTTACCGCAGTCATTTCGCGGATACTGTGCATGCTGAGCATGGGCTCCCCGACATCGACTGTCGGGATTCCGAGCGCAGAAGAAACGGTGGGCCCGACGGTGGAGCCGCAGGGCATGTCGTTACGCATCACGAATGTCTGGTACGGGACTTTCGCCTCCTTGCAGAGCATCTTGAACCGTGCATTCGAAAAAACATCGCTCGCATAACGTTTTTGCGAATTTGTCTTCAATACAATTCCCTCTCCTAGAATCGGGGCGTGGTTCTGCTCGTGCTTCTGTGTAAAGTTCGGATGTTCGGCATGCGCCATGTCGATCGAAAGGGCAAGGCTAGACGCAAGCGCCCTATTTAAGGAGACATCCGGCGCAACCTCTTCCAGGACGCTCCTGAGGAAATTCCCGCCAGCTCCTTCGCGCGTCTCGGAGCCGACCTCCTCGTTGTTGAAGAACGCGGCCACCAGATAATCCTTCCTTGGCACGGGGGCGTTCGCCATCGCAAGTGCAACCGCATGGCAACTACTCAGGTTGTCGAGCCTGCCGGAGTATATCCATTCATTATCGAGCCCGCCCAGCCTTGCAGGCTGCGCATCGAAGAACTGCACGTCAAAATCGAGCAACTCCGCACCTTCGGGTAGTTCCCCTTTCAGCGCGTCCACAAACTTCGCCCCCTCGCGGCTTGTCCACAGCGCATTCAGGTCCGTCTGCGGATTCACCTTCAGGCCGTCCTGGTTCACGCCTCGGTTCAGGTGGACCGCCAGTTGAGGAATGCGGACAAGTTTGTCTGAACGGAACACCTTCGTCTCGATTTTTCCGCGAACCCCGTACGCCAGAATTCCGGCGTATCCCAGATCGCGGTCGAGCCAGCTCGTATAAATCGGGCTCCCGTAGATTTCGGGATGGAGTGTCTGGATACCCGCCGAGCGCACATCCGGGTTCGGGGTCACCTTGAGCGCCGGGAAGTCGGTATGGGCAAGCGCAATCCTGAACTTCGAGTCCGCACAGGCTTCTTGGGGTTCCCGGACAGCGACGAGCGCACCGCCACGTTCCCAAATTTTCAGTTTTCCAGCCTTGGATTGCGACAAAAGCGCCCTGATTCCCTCGACCGTATGGTAAGGGGTGACCGATCCGTCCAGAAAATCCAGAAATTCCATAAAAACCTCTCTTTTCCCTGCAAAATAAAAAACACGAAACCGCCTTTGCACACTGAAAATAAATATTTATATATTTCGCAGTATGATATTCAAGCCCGTCAAACAAATCAACTGGATGGAAATCTCCGGCCTCCTGGTCGGCGTGTTCTTTACCGTTGCAGTTACGATTTTCGGGATTGTCCTCTATACGAAGCTCTTTGCCAGCGGCATGATCGGCGTCGAGGAATACAGCCTCCACAGCACCTTCGAAAAGGCGCTCGGCCTCCGACCCGGCACCCGCGTCCAGATTAACGGCGTCGACGTCGGCCAGATTTCGGATATGGAAATCGAAGGCGACGGCGTCCATATGGAATTCGTCATCCGCAAGCAGTTCCAGAGCTGGATTACCGACAGCGCACAGGTCTACGCCATCCGCGACCAGAACCTGATCTCGGCGCGCGTCATCAACATCGACGTCAAGAAGGGCAAGGGCCGAATTCTCGACGACGGCGACTACATCACCCCGGGCAAGGCCCAGGATATCGAGACCGTACTCGAAACCACGAACGAACTCCTGGGTCGCGTCAACGAACTTATCGATGCGGCGGACACGCTTGTCGCCATGGCAATGGACACGGGAACGACCGTCGGCGCACTCTTCGGTTCGCGCACCCTCTACGACAACCTGAACATGCAGTTGCACCGCCTCAACGACATTACGCTTGCCGGAAAGTCCGCCCTCTTCAAGACTTCCAGCCTGCTCGACACGCTGCACAGCGACATCCCCGGACTCTTGCACAAGGTCGACGGGATTACGGACGACGTATCCGGGATGATGAACGAACTCAAGCCCCTGCCCGGCAAGGTCGACAAGCTCATGGGCAACGTCGAAGGCCTGATGGGCGACGTAGGCAACACGATGGGCAAGGTGGACGGCCTGCTTAAGGAAGTGGGCCAGGTGACCACCGGGCTTTCGGATTTCATGGAATCGACCGAACAGACCTTGCAGAACGCCGACGACCTCATGACCGGCATTTCGAACATGTGGATCATCCGCAGGAACATGCCTAGCAAGGATTCCGTACCGTTCATGGTGGAGACGCTATGGTAATTCGCAAGTTCGGCATCGCAGCGCTACTTTCGCTCGCAACGCTTGCAAGCGCATCGGAATCGGGCATTCTCTCGTCCCGCGCGCAGCGTTCCCTCGATGCAGGCAAGATAGCCAAGAGCTACGGCCAGCTCGAACGCGCATTGCTCGCCAGCCGCAAGGAATCGGACCTCCGGGCCGAAGCCCGCGTGCTGATAGCCATGGCACAAATCCGCACCATGAGCCTCGACTTCGCGTTTGCCGATTCGCTGCTCGCCCAGGTGCGCGAGGAAGTTCTCGACAAGACCTCGAAAATCCTGTTCCTCCAAGGGAAAGCGGCACTCGCAAATGCGCAGGGCAAGTTCGACGAAGCCCTCGGACTCTGCAGGTCCGCAGACCCCAACTCGTTAAAGAAGGTCGACGACCCGCTGCAGGCGGCGTTCTATTCCGAATGCGCCATCGCGCAGGCAGCAGAACGCAGGAGCGAAGACGCAGAGGAATCGCTCAAGATGGTCGGGAAGCGTTCCGACAAGAAGGGCGGATTCTACGCCTGGACCGCGGCGCGCATGGCAGACCTTTCGGGCAAGGGAACCGCGGATTCGCTCTACAGGGAAGCCGAGAAGAAATCCATCCGCGGCAACATCCCCTACATGACCGCGACTATCCTCTACCACCGTTCGCAGCTCAAGAGCACTCCGGCAGACGAAGCGGCCGACCTGAAGCTCCGTTGCAAGAATGCGTTCGAACTGATGGGCCTCCCGAACAACGCAAAGCGCTGCGGGGAATGATTGCAACCCCCGGGATGCTTATTTCGGGGTGTTTAGTATCGTAGAAAACCGCACAACGGCTTTTTCGTGGAAGCTCGCGCGGGCAATACGGTTCCAGGAGACATAATATATATTCCTCATTACGGGGCTTCCCGTCCTGGTTATGTGAGGTGATTATGGGAAACTTTTTCAAACCCGCGGGTGCAATTCTCGCCATCGCGGGGGCATCTCTCGCCGTCCACGCAGCGACCGGCGAGGGCGATTTCAACTGGAGCAACGTGAGCATGGGCGGCGGCGGGTTCGTAAGCGCCGTCATCGCCTCGCCTGTTGAAAGGAACGTGTTCTACGCGCGCACCGACGTGGGCGGCGCATACCGCTGGAACGAGGAAACCAAGCGCTGGGAATCCATGATGGACTGGGTCGACGTGAGCGAACTCGGCCTGCTCGGGATCGAGGCTATCGCAGTAGACCCGAAGGACGAAGGCAAGGTGTACATGATGGCGGGCACGAGCTACTTCAGCAACGCCCGCAGCGCCCTCCTGCGTTCTACGGACTACGGCAAGAGCTGGGAAGTGCACTACACCTGGGATTCCACGGGCGCGAAGGGCGGCGTGGTGATGGATTTCGGCGTTCACGGCAACGGCATGGGCCGCGGGAACGGCGAAGCGCTCGCCATCGACCCGAACAATACCGACATCATGTTCTACGGTTCGAGAAGGTCCGGGCTCTGGAAATCAAACGACAACGGTTCCACCTGGAGCCACGTTGATTCCTGGACCGCGGCCGCCGGGAGCGATACCACCTGGAACGGCTCCGGGTTCAGTTTCGTGCAGTTCGCGCCGGGCAGTTCCAGCACGCTCTACGCCGGATTCCTGCGCGAAGGGAGCACGGCAAAATCCACGTTCGAAAACGTGTTCACCTCGACCGACGCGGGCAAGACCTGGAAACCGCTCCCGATTCCCGACGCGCTCCGCACTACCGCAGGTGGCGCGAAGGTACGCCTGATGCCGCAGCGCGCGGTAGTCTCGAAGGACGGCAGCACGCTCACCGTCACGTTCGCCGACGGCGCGGGCCCGCATTCCATGGGCTGGGACGAGGGCTGGGGCATGATATACGACGGGTTCGGCCGCGGTGCGGTGCTGCAGTGCGACATCGCGACGCTCACCTGGACCGACGTATCGCCGGAAGACTACATCGATGACGGCAACACGGGCGCATCGGAATACGACAACGCCGACTACGCCGACATGGAAAACTACTCCTATATCGCGCCCTACGGCGGCATATCCATCAATCCGGAAGACCCGAACGAGATGGTCGTCACCACGGAAGGCTACCGCGGCCCGCAATTCTGGTATATCGCTACCGACGGCGAAAACGGCAAGTGGAGCGACCAGTGGGGTTCCAACATCTTCCGCACCACGGACGGCGGCAAGACATGGGTCGCAAGCTTCAAGTACTACTGGATGGAAGGCGGCTACTACCCCACCGTCAAGCAGATGGACGAGAACGGAATCGGCTGGATGCAGGGAGGATCCATCCACTGGTCGGGCAGCGCGGCAATCGACCCGTTCAACCCCAAGCGCGTATTCGTGAGTTCCGGCAACGGCATCTTCCGCTGCGACAACATGGACGACTACGAGGTGATACCTGCGGGAACGTTCGATTCCACGACAAACTACTACTATTCGAGCGACGAGGCGGTCCAGGGCCAGATATGGCACTTCAACGCACACGGCATCGAGGAGACCGTCCCCTACGAGGTGGTGAGCATTCCCGGAGGCCCGCTAGTTTCCGTCATCGCCGACTATGACGGATTCAGGCACGAGGACATCTCGAAGTTCCCCACCCACAGGCACCTCACCTCCGTCTCGGGCACCAACACCTCCCTCGGTTCCACGTGGGCACTCGCCTACGCCCCGAAATCGGGAACGCTCGTGAAGGTGAGCGCCACCCGCGCCTACGAAGGACAGTACAACGACGTGCCCATCGACCCGGTGCAGGTCTCGAAGGATTCCGGGCGCACCTGGAGCGTGGCCACCTACGGAAGCCTCGACAAGAACTACAAGGAAGGCACAGTCGCGATTTCCACCGACGGGAGCACCATCGTGTGGGTACCGGGTAGCGGAACCACCACCGTTTACCGCCAGGTAAATTCCGGATGGGAAACCGTATCGGGAATCGACAACGCGGCATTCGTCGTGGGCGATCCCGAAAACGCGAACGTGTTCTATGCATACAACCGAACAACGGGAGAATTCTTCAGGAGCGAGGACAAGGGCGGCACGTTCATGAAGGTAAGCGAACCCGGCAAGAGCAACGACAAGAAGTTCCGCGCCATCCCGGGATACGAAGGCGACCTCTGGCTCCCTATCGCCGAAAGGAACGAGACCGGCGACCCCGTGACAGGCAAGCTACTCCACTCCACCGACGGCGGCAAGAGCTGGACACCCGCAGAGGGCATAGGCTACTGCGAGGCCGTAGGCTACGGGAAGCCTAAAGCTGCAGGCGGCTACCCCGCGATCTACGCGTTCGGCAAGGTGGGTGAAACCGTAGGCGTGTTCGGGAGCGACGATGCAGGCAAGACATGGACCCGCGTGAACGACGACGGGCACGAATACGGCGGGCTCGCGAACGGCGAGTTCGTGATGGGCGACATGAACACCTACGGAGTCGTCTACATGAGCACGGCGGGCAGGGGAATCGCGGCACGCGTCCCGAGCGACTGGAACATGGGCTCGAGCGAATCCGGCGGAACGACTGCGATTGCCCGGAAGGCAAAGCCCGAAGGATTCGGGAGCGTGAACTACAGGAACGGCAACCTGGAATTCGTGCTGGACAACGCAAGCATGCGCCTGACCGTATTCGACATGCGCGGGAAAAACGTGTACGACAAAACCTTCGCAAAGTCGGGTCGCGTACCCGTAAGGAGCCTCGCGAAATCGAAGGGCACGTACTACGTGAGGGCGACAAGCAACGGCAAGATGCTGTTCAGCACCCGCATTGCAATAACACGATAAGGATTAATTGGCGGGTGTTTCCGCTGCATCACCCGTGGCACCGTCCACGGGTTTTTCTTTTGCATTTTCTTCGGCGGGTTCTACTGCGGCAGTTTCCTCTTCCTTCTTCTCGACCTTCTTCAGCGAAAGCAGGTGGTGGAACGCATACGGCGGAGGCAACTTTCCATCGGCAAACGCATCGATAGTATTCTTCACGTCGTTGTACTTGGTGGAATCAGCCCCTGTCTTCGAGCCGATGCCACGGTATCCCAGTACACGGAAAGTCTTGTTGTAGAAGCTTTCGCGGAACTTCTTGAACCGGGGCTGCATCACGTCGTTCAGGATCATTTCGAGCGCGGTCTCCGTCTGTTCCGCATCGAGTTCGAACGTGCGGTACATGAGGCGGATATGCTGGGGAATCGTCGTATCGGGACTGTCGAAGTAAGGGCGCATCACGTCGGCCGCGGCACGCGGGTTAGGGAAGGGTCCCTTCGAGAGGCGAAGCGAGAACCCGACCGCAAGGCGCCACTGTTCCGGAAAGTTCTTGATTGCACGGCGCATCACGATAAAGTCCGTGGTGTCCTGCGTATCGATCGGAGTGATGCTACCGACAAAGTAATATGGCGTGTAGAAGAGGCTGTCGAGTTCGGTGCAGAGGTTCGCCACATGGCTCAGGTGGTTGTACTCCTTGCCCGAAAGGAAGCTCTCGCCCAGGTCCGTAAGCCCCTTGATCCAGAGGAGCCCCGCGACGGAGGCGTCATTCCCAGCGGCGACATACTTCACGTACGAAGCCTTCGGCAAGAAGGATTCATCGAAATGCGCGTTCGGGAGCGGCTTCGCCAGGTTGAAGGCGAGCGCGATAACCGCTACGGCAAGAACGATGCATGCAACGAACCGCATAGGCCTTCCCTATAGCGCGCAGGCCTCGGCCAGTTTTTCGAGAGCGTCGATACAGTCGTTCGCGAAATTCGACGGCGTGTTGTTGCGCTGCCATGCAAAATTGAGACCGCTCGAACTGTTGAGCACGTGGAACTTGCGCTTGCCGCCGCCGTTCGCGATTGCGGTAAGCACGGTCTTCGCGTCGCCGCCCTGTCCTCCCGGCACTCCCGGAATCGAGACGCCCGGAATCAGGAACGGGATTTCGTGCTTCTTCGCGACCGTGTAGGCGGTAATCTGTTCGAGTTCCTCGGGATGCGTCGCACCGACGACTGCACCCAGGTACCCGAGACTTCCGTCCCATTCCATAATCTTGTCGGCAACGGAGTAGAACGCCTGCGCATTGTCGCGCGGGTCATCGCTGCGGACGACCGTCATGTCCTGAAAATCGTGAGCACCCTTGTTGCTCGTGCGGAGCAGCACGTAGGCGCCATTTTCGGAGTTCTCGCGGATGAACGGGCCGACAGAATCGGCACCCATCCACGGCGAAACCGTCACGGCATCTGCCTTGTACACATCGTAGGCGGCAGTCGCATATGCGGCACTCGACTTGCCGATGTCGCCGCGCTTTGCATCCAGAATAACGGGAATGCCCGCGCTCCTGTAGTCGGCAATCAGCTGCTGCAGCACAAGCATCGCCTGCACGCTCACGCATTCGTAGTAGGCGCTGTTGGGTTTCACCACGGCGGGCTGCACGTTACGGCGCAATGCGCATTCCAGAATGTCGGAATAGAAGCGCTTGATCTTCTCTTCGGCACTGCCTTCGAGCGGGATAAGCTTCAAGACCGGGTCCATGCCGAGGCATACCGGGTTCCCGCACTTCGCGATTCTCTGTTCGAGAAGTTCGTGGAAATTCGCCATTACTTGAGTTCCTCCTGGATCTGCGCGGCTTCGTAGCTGAGGATTCCGTGCGCCACGGAAACATTCAAGGATTCAAGTTCGCTGCTCATCGGGATCTTCACCGTCTCGTCGGCAAGCTCGATGAAATACGGATTGGTGCCTGCGCCCTCGTTCCCCACGAGGAAGGCCATCTTGCGGAGCTTGTGCTTCGGAATTTCCTTCAGGCTCTGCTTTGCGTGCAGGTCCGTCGCAATGATGGTATAGCCCTTGCTGCGCAGGAAGTTGATGTGGTCCACGAGGTCGATATCGAATTCGAAGGGAACGCGCAGGAACGTGCCCGAGGAGCCGCGGACCACCTTCGGGTTGAACGGGCTCACCGTACCGCGGCCGAGCACCATGCCGTTGGAACCGAAACCGAGACTCGTACGAAAAAGCGTCCCGAGGTTGCCCGGATCCTGCACGGCGTCAACGAGCGTGAGCACGCTGCGGCTCGCCTCGTAGACGGGCTTGGTGTTCGCGATGCGGCAATGGGCGATAATCCCCTGCGGAGTAACCGTCGAGGAAAGCTGTTTCATCTGTTCCGGCGTGAGCACGTGGAGCGTGACTTCGGCGTCGTTGATTTTTTCGATGAGGTTCTCGTCCTCGAAACCTTCGACGACATACACGGCAATCACAATTTCGCGATGACGGGAGACAAGTTCGTCAACGACATGCACGCCTTCGCCAAGGAAGCGGCCTTCGCGTTCGCGGCCCTTCTCGGTCGTAATGGCCAGGAGCTTGCGGAACCAGGGCGGATTCGCCTCGGAAGACGCAGTCTGTTCCGCCTGAGTCTCCAATACGGATTCGTCGATATTCTCGTCGACAAGTTCGGCCTTCTGCTCGGGACGCTGACGGTACACGGGAGCACCCATGTCGCCAGAAGCGCGGAACGGACGGGCGTCGCGGTCGAAGCGCTTCTTGAAGGGGCGATCCCCGAAGCTGCGGGGACGGCGTTCGCGGCTGAAGCGGCCTTCGCCATCTTCACGGCGGCGTCCGTCTTCGCGCAAACCGCGCGGGCGGTCGCCTCGGAATCCCGGACGGTCGGAGCCCTTGAATACAGGGCGGTCTTCCCTGCGGAACGGGCGGTCGCCGGAATCCGTGCGGGAATCGTCGTCGCGGCGGGGGCGACGTTCGTCTCTTTTTTCGCTAACTCCGAACTTGCGGTTCAAAGTCGTTCTCACTGTGCGCTTGTTTTCTTCGCTCATAATTTTTCCATCAGCTGTCTGGCGACAGATTCGCCATCGATTTTAAGTAGTTTATACAATTCCTTGATTTCGCCCTGTTCCACAAAACGATCCGGCAAGCCAAAGCGGAACACCTTCTTGTCCGTATAGCCGAGATCCTCGAGCAGGTCCGACACGGCAGAACCGTAGCCGCCGATTCGGGTATTGTCCTCGAGCGTGACGATGACCTTGTGGTTTTCGAACAGGCCCCGATAAGATTGCGTATCGAGCGGCTTTATAAGGCGCGCATCCACAAGCGTCGGGCTGTATCCGTTCTGCTTCAGGATTTCTGCCGTCTTCTTGAGTTCGTTTGTCATGAATCCCGCACCGAGCAGCAAGATATCCTTCCCCTGCTCGATGACCTTCGGGAGTTTCGCGTCAAAAGGCTTGTCGCTTACCGGGGCAAGGGATTCGGCAAGCGCCGTGCCACGCGGATAGCGGATGGCGACCGGGCCTTCCATGTCGATGGAGGCCGTTATCATGTCGCGGAGCTCGTTCTCGTCGCTCGGAGCCATGATGGTAAGGCCAGGAACGGTACGCAGGAACGAAAGGTCGAATGCGCCATGGTGCGTGGGGCCGTCGGCTCCGACAAGCCCTGCGCGGTCAAGGACGAAAACGACATGCAGATTCTGGAGCGCCACGTCGTGCATAATCTGGTCGTAGGCGCGCTGCATGAAGCTCGAATAAATTGCCACGACGGGAACAACGCCATCGCAGGCGAGCCCCGCGGCAAAAGTAACCGCATGCTCTTCGGCGATGCCCACATCGATGACACGGTCGGGCAGTTCCTTCGCGACAATATCCATGCCGCAGCCGGTCGGCATCGCGGCCGTAATGCCCATGATGCGGTCGTCCTTCTTCGCAAGTTCCAAAAGCGTCTTGCCGAACACGCTTGTCAGCGAGGGATTCGGGCTGCCCGGCGAAAGCGGAAGTCCGCTCTCGGGATCGAACGGGCCCGTACCGTGGAACTTCGTCGGATTCTTCTCGGCAGCGTTGAGGCCGCGGCCCTTCTCGGTAAGCACGTGCACAATGCAGGGACCGGGCTGGTTCTTGACCCTCTGAAGGATCATGATAAGTTCGTTAATGTCGTGGCCGTCGATCGGGCCAAAGTAGCGGACGCCCAGGTCCTCGAAGAACGTTCCGGGCTTCACCGCATTCTTCGCGGCCGTTTCCACCTGCAGGAACAAATCACGGAAACGGCTGCCGAGCACACCCGGAAGCCTCTTCATCAGGCGGTCCAGGTCCGAACGCATCTTGTTGTAGACCGGGTCCGATATAACGCGGTTCAGGTACTTGCTGAACCCGCCCACGTTCGGCGCGATGCTCATCTTGTTATCGTTCAAGATGATGGTCATGTTCTGCTTCGAGACGCCCGCATTGTTCAGGGCCTCGTAGGCCATACCGCCAGTCATGGAGCCGTCACCGATGACCGCCACCACGTTGTTCTTGCGGTTGAAATGGTTACGGGCAACCGCAAAACCGAGCGCCGCCGAAATGGAGGTGGTCGCATGCCCCGCGCCAAAGCAGTCGTATTCGCTTTCGCAGCGCTTCAAGAACCCGGAGATGCCGCCCTGTTGACGGAGCGTGTCGAACCGGTCGTAGCGACCCGTCAGAAGCTTGTGCACGTAAGCCTGGTGTCCCACGTCCCAGACAATCTTGTCGTCCGGGGCGTTGAACACGTAATGGAGCGCAAGCGTGAGCTCCACGACGCCAAGGCTAGACGCAAGATGCCCGCCATGCTTCGAGACCTGCCCGATGATGGTTTCGCGGACCTGCGATGCAAGCCGGTTCAATTCGTCCAAGGAGCAGTGCTTGATGTCCTCGGGAGACTTTACGTCTTTCAATTCCATTACTTAACCCGTGTAATGATGAAGGCGGCAATCGCGCGGAGGATGGAGGTGTCGCAGTCCAACCTATCCAAGGCAAGGAGAGATTCTTCGTAGAGTTCGTGCGCACGCTCGCGGGACTTTTCGAGTCCGACCAGCGAAGGATAAGTCGCCTTGCCCTTCTCGATGTCGGAACCGGCATCCTTGCCCAGTTCCTCGGTCGTAGAAACAATGTCCAGGATGTCGTCCACAATCTGGAAGGCAAGCCCGATGGAGCGTCCGTAATCGCGGATAGCTTCGATAGATTTCTTGTCGGCGCCAGCCAGCATCGCACCCACCTGGAGCGAAGCCTCGATAAGGGCAGCCGTCTTGTGGTAATGGATGTAGTCCACAATTTCGAGGTCGACCGTCTTGCCTTCGCATTCGATATCGGTCATCTCGCCGCCGATCATGCCGTAGGTACCGAGCAGGTGGGCCAGCAGCTCTATCGCCTGGGCATCGCCCGTCTTGCCCATCAGTTCGAAAGCCTGCACGCACAGGGCGTCTCCCGCCATGACGGCAGTCGCCTCCCCGAACTTCTTGTGGTTCGTGAGCTTTCCGCGACGGTAGTCGTCATTATCGACACAGGGCAGGTCGTCGTGGATGAGGCTAAAGGTGTGGAGCATCTCGAGCGCAGATGTCGCAAGCCAGATCTTGTCGCCCTTGCCGCCGAACATGTCGAACGTCGCCTTTGCAAGGCCCGGACGCAAGCGTTTTCCACCAGCAAACATGGAATAACGCATAGCCTCGTGCAGGCGGCACGGGCGGTCACTTACGGGGGGAAGGTGTTCGTCAAATTTCGCTTCCGCTTCCTTGGCAATACGGGCAAGGTAGTCCTGCGCTATAGCAGATTCTTTTTCAAGATTTTCCATAATCCAAAGATACTTAAATTCGCGTTTACAAACAATGGTGGCATTGTTCAAATATCAAATAAAAAAGCCCCCGGCAGGGGCTTTTCGGTCATTTTCATGTGCGTTAGAACAGTGCGCCGTAGAGAATCACGTCGTCGATGTAGAACTCGGAACCGTCCTGCACGAAGATGTGGAACTGCTTGACCCAGCTCTTGACTCCGCTCCACGAGGTGAAGCAAGATTCCGTCGTCGCGGCACCCACGCAGAGTTCGGCAGGGTTCACGCTGATGCGCTGCCAGTCCTTGGAAAGCGGGATCCATTCGGTGGCGGCCTTCAGGTTCTTGCTCGGGTCGATGTAGTTCTCGAGCGAAAGCCTGATGTTACCGTTACCCTTCGCGTAGAACACCACGGAATCGATTTCGGAGAACTTCATGTTGTGCTCAAACGCGGTACCCACAAGCGCCCAGGCGTAATCGTCGCTAGCCAGCTTGTACGTGCCGTGGAACACCTTCGACTTGCGGGTCGAATCGTACACGATTCCTTCCTTCACGCTGTTCGCAGGCTTGATTTCGGTACCCTTCTTGAGGCTATCCGTATTCAGGTACCAGCCTTCGCCACCATTCTCGAAATCCTGCAGGACCTTCACCGGGTTCAGGAACTGCGTGCTGTTGGATTCCGCCACAGTGTTCCATTCCGCATAGAGGCTGTTCAGGCTATCGGCAGTCACGAAGTATATCGGGAGCGAATCGCCCGCGGGCACGCTCGGGAGCACGTAGGCACCCACGTTGTTCGTCTTCACAAGCACATCGAGCCCGTAGACACCCACCCAGAGGAACTCATCCACCGTGCGGAGCGTTACTTTACTCGAAACAGACGCGGTCGCCGAAATCCATATGGTATCGAGATCCGGCAGGTCTTCCGCATCGAACACCTTCGAGAAAGCAAACCCGTCAGAAACGACCGTCAGGCGGTATTCCCCCTTCTCGGGCCATTCCATGGTAAACCTGCCGTTCGCATCGGTGCGGACATCGGAATCCACCATCGCATTCTGGACTGCAAACTTTTCGGCCTTCGCGTCGGCGGCACGGAGGGCGACCGTCGCATAGGCAGCAGGAGTACCGTCCTTCAGGAGCGCGACGATTTTCCCTTCATCGGGATCGGGAGCGCGATAATCCTTCAGCACGGATTCGCGGGGCTTCAGGTACAAGGTCTTTTCGTCCAGGGTCTTGTCGTAGTCCCCGTCAACGAAATAGAGGTGCAGCGAATCGTTCGCCGGGAGCGCGGACAACGCGAACCAGCCGTTCGAATCGGTCTTCACGAGCACGTCGGTACCGAGCACGCCCACCCAGACATTGGAACTGCCTTCGGGAACATCCACGACTCCAGCCATCAGGGCGGTCGCGAGGAGGTTCACCGTGTCGGGGGAAGCCTTGTCGTTCGATTCACTGAAATCGGCGCGGGTCACGACCTTGGAGAACGCGACTCCATCCGGATGGACCACCGTCAAGCGGTACTCGCCTTCCTCGGGAATCTTCACCTCGAAGGCGCCCTTCTCGTCTGCATAGCCGTCGGCCACCACGAGGGCGTTCTCCTCGACTGCCTGCGAAGCGCGGAAGTTGACCTTCCGGAGCGCGACAGACGCATAGGAAGCAGGCTTGCCGTCGATAAGCGCAAGTCCGTTCGTCGTCTCGCTGCCGGGACCTTTCGTAAATTCATCGGGCGCGGAAGAACAGAACCACCCCATAAGGGCGATCGGCATTAGAAGAAGCAACTTTTTCATTTTTCCTTCTCCTGTAGTTTCTTCGCAAATCCAATCGGGAACAGCTGGACATTCAGCTGGAAGACCGTATCGTCGCCATCGCCTTCCTGCGACATGCGCAGAAGCTCGCTGCGGAACTCCTTGATCTTTTCGCGGATGAGCGCGATGTCGTCCATGTTGAACGTCATCGTCACCGTGCTAATGTCCCTGAGGGGAGGCGCATGGCGTTCGAGGGATTCGCCGCCAAGACGGATTGTTTCCTTCTGGAAAGTACGCACGGCTTCGGAGCGCCAGTTTCCACCGGTACTCACGAAGGTGTCGTTCACCTTCCAGTATCCATCCCTATCCCTCGAAATCATGTTTAAATCATACAAAAGTTTTACGGCACTCTTGGCCTCTTCCACCGTAATCGGGGGCGTACAGCTCTCCGCCAGGCCCTCGAAGTCGTCCTTGAACTTGCAGATGCCGATAATCGAGCGGATGGCGTTGCAATACCAGTTGCGGTAGAACTCAAGCTCCTTCTTCGCAAGCCTCTTGAGGGGGATCCCCTTCAGGATCTGCATCTTCTCGTAATGGTTCAGCGCCTCGGCATCCGTCTTCGCGCGGCCGAAGCAAACAAGTTCGGTCCAGTAGGCGGTCTCCTTCTCGTCGAGCCCGAAGAATTCGGCCATGGGCTTCACGAGAGAGAGCGTGAGGTGGATCTTTCCCTGGGACACGCGCAAAAGGTTGCCCGGGTCCGCCCCGAGCTTCATCGCCATGTAACGCCAGGAGATGACGCTCTTGCGCTGCTTGAAGTCGTCAAATGCGTCACGGATCCATTCGCGGTAGTCTGTATATTCAAAAATCGGCTTCACAAAAATATCCTCTGGAATCACCCCTCGGGGTGGCCCGCAAAGTCTTGTGGGCTAACAGATTAAAAATAAAACAGCGCAAGCCAAAAAGGTAGTATTAGGGGCTAGTCTCCGTTGTGAAATTTTACAACGACATTTTCGGCGCTAGGGCATGAGGCCGTCCAGCGGCACTCCGGGGATTCACGGGAAGCCGAAATCCCGCAAAAACCCTCAAATTCGAGGATACCGCCCTTAAGATCGTAGTTCACCAGGTAGTCCAGCACCTCGGACTTCGAGTCCAGGACCGCCCTCTCGCGCATCATTTTTGCGGTGACGGCAATCACACAGGCGTCCTTTTCCGGGTGGTTCTCGGCCTCCTCGGAGAGGGCGTTCCACGACAGCTGGATAGGCTTGAAATCGACCTCCGGCTCCTTGTGTGCGCACGAGGCGAGCAGAAGCGACAACGCCGCAAGGGCAAAGGAAAGACGCGTGCGCATAGGCTATCGGTTCTGGCGCTTGTAGGTCGCGCTCGTCACGCGGTTGCGGCCCCCTTCCTTGGAGGCATAGAGGGCCTTGTCGGCGCGTTCGAACAGCTTCTTGGGATCTTCGCCCGGAATCATCTCCGCAATGCCGAACGAGCACGTAATGGTCTGCTGCTTGATGAGCTGGGCCTTCTCGATGGCGATACGGAGCTTCTCGGCCAGGAACTGCGCGTTCTGGATAGGAGTGTCGCCACAGAGGATGACGAATTCCTCGCCTCCCCAGCGCACCAGGCTGTCGCTGTTGCGGATCTTGCCCTGGATGAGCTTCGAGAGGTTCACGAGCACCTCGTCGCCCACGCTGTGGCCGTAGGTGTCGTTCACTTCCTTGAAATGGTCGATATCGAGCATCACGAACGAGACGGAGGAACCGTTCTTGTTGAGGTTCTCCTGTTCGCGCAGGAGCACGCTACCGAAACCGGCGCGGTTGAGGCAGCCAGTAAGCGGGTCGGTGCGGCTGGACTTCTCGTATTCGCTCTTCTCGATTTCGAGAGCCTCGAGGTAGCGTTCCAGTTCTTCCTGGCGCTTCTTGTTCGCGGCGCGCTCACGGTTGTAGTCGAAGAAACGGATGACGAGGATGATGAGGAAGGTGACGAACCAGACCGCGACGATGATGGTCACGAGGTCGGCCCACGGGATCTTCTTGCCCTTGAAGCAGAGTCCGCGGATTTCGAGCGTGCCGTAGCCGAGCGGGGCGTTCGTGCCCGTCTGGATTTCGATAAGCGGGATGTTCGAGAGGTCGACGCGCGCCTTGTGGACGTTGATTTCGTTCTGGGCGACCCACCAGGACGCCACGCGGAATTCCTGCGGGACGAACACGGCGGGATAAGTCTCTTCGAGCGGGAAGAACTCGATTTCGTTGAACTTGAGCGAACCTTCGTCGCCCTCGCGGTAGAAGTCGGCATCGTAGCCGCGCAGGTAGAGGCGGACCGTTCCCTCGCCACGGGGCTTGATCCACACGAAGATGCTGTCGTATTTGGAGAAGTCGCGGCCCTTGGTCTTGCCATCGCCCAGGAGGATCTTCACGCCCGCATACGGGTAGGCGTAGCCTTCCTTGAGTTCGTAGTCGACAATGATGGAAGAATCCGTACGGGTAAGGGCGACCGCGGAAGCACCCCCGTCCGCGCTGTCCGTCTCGGGAATCACGTAGGCGTAATCAGAAAGGTTCAGGAACGTAATATCGTCCAAACCGTTCTTGTATGCGAACAGCGCAATGACCGTCGCAGCCAATAGGACGAAAATCAGGATGTTCATCCTGAATAGGGCGTATATTTTCTCCATGATTCTCGACATGTTCCTTCCTACCGATATACCTCCAAAAATAACATATTACGGATTCCTAAACCAGCCCGCTACCGCGAAAGCCACCCGCCAAGGCGCCCGACAAGGGGTCTGAGAGTGTTCGCGAGCTCCTTTTGCGACATTTCGCTCGGGTGACCGTGCAAGGCGGTATTCTCGGTGTAAACAAACTTATACACAATATCGTTTTTCCCCGCGGCCACCTGGTCATTGTAGATGCTCTCGACAACGCCGCCTAGGTCGTCATTCGGCCACGTCTTCGTCGCGACGAGCAGGAACTTCACGCCGGGATGCAGGGCGCGGAGCTTATCCAGCAGTTTCGCATACGCTTCCTTGAACTTGCCCACGTCCGCATACGGGGGCTCGCCCTGGAAATCGTTGATGCCCACGAACACGACCACGACCTGCGGATGGAACTTCTCGAAATTCCAGCGTTCGGCATCCTTTTCCTGCTCGGGGGTGCCCATCATCGTGTATTCGTACAAATTCTCGAGCGTCCACTCGGGGACGATATTCGCATAGTTGCGCACGAGCCCGCGACCGCTCACAGCGTTTACCTGGTAATCGGCCTTGTAGCCTTCGGCAAGCAGGAAGGCGTAGCTCTTGCTCGCGTTCGTCTTCTCGAAGGGCGTGCCGTCTTCCGGCCCCTTGCCCTCGACCCCGTAGCCGACCGTAAAGGAATCGCCGATAAATTCGATGCGTCGGTTCCAGGACTTCGGTTTCGGCCCGAAGGAACCGCCCTTCCCGAGTTCGATGCCGCGGATGCAGATTTTGCCCGGATTGGATTCACTGACCTTGACGAGGCGGTAGGTGTGGGAAGCCTTGTCTTTCGGAGCCTTGAAGGAAAGTTTCCTGCGGTCGTTCACCGTCTCGTATTTCACCGCCTTGCCGTCGATTTCGAAAAGGAACCGGGCCTCGCCCTCGATGTCAAACGAAACTTCGGATGCCGTCGCGTTGAAGGAGACCGATGCCGCGGGGGCACTCGCACAAAGGCATTCTTCACTGACACTCCACCGCCCCTGCAAAAGCAGGGACTCTTCTTTGGGCATGGACATGGATTGCCCTCCATAGGCAAGGACGGACACAAAAAGGGCCGTCGGCAAAAACAACTTCACATTCATGGGGGACAAAGTAGCAAGTTCAGCCCCAGAGCCTGGGCGTTTTATATATTCTCTACATGCAAAAGCGCAGAAATGCATATGTTTTCATCGCGGCGGCCACCTTCTACGGGCTGCTCTCGGGCCTTGCCGCCGCGGGCGAGGCTGCGCCGGAAGGCGCCGGCGCCCCCCAGGTGGAGGCGCCCGCCCCCGGATCCCCCGGGGACACCCTCACCCGCGAGGATGCGCGCATGGCGTACCTCGTGTACAAGCTGCTCGACAAGAACGGCAAGATAAAGGGTGCAAACCTCAAGCGCGGCGCAAAGCTCTTTTACCAGAACTGCAGGCCATGCCACGGCGAAGACGGCAGGCGCGTAAACGTGAATCCCTCCGGGAAGCCCACCTACATAGGGGAGCGCGCACGCGAGGACATGCCCACGTTCTGGTACCAGATGAACTTCGGCGACGAAGAGCGCAACATGGAAGCCTACTACGACGAGATTTCGCTCGACGAGATGAAGGATATCGCGGGCTACGCGCAGACGCTTCCCTAGCGCGGGAGGCGCCGCGGGGGCCTAGATATTCTTCTGCAGGACCTTGATTTCCTGGATAAACGAAAGCGGAAGCGGAAGCATGGATTCGACTCCGCGTTCCTGGATGTCGACATTGAGCGGCGCCCTTGCAAGGTGCAGCGCATGGACGGAGAAGACAATCTCGCGTTCCTTTTCCGCACGCTTGGCAGGATCCTTGACCTTTGCGGCCAGGAACGTCCCCGCCATCTTCGCATAGCGGAGCACCTTCACCAGGTCGAACGTATCCAGCTTCTGGTAGACGCTTCCGTACTTGGTCGAATTGAGCGCGGACTGGATAGACGCCTCGTCGATATCGTCCTTGAGTTCGTAGTCGGGCTTGCCCGCCTCGGGCCAGGCGATGGTGAAATCCTTGCGCCATTCTTCCGTAGGCGCGCGGTCGCGAACCTTCGCGGACAGATCCACGAACGGACAGTAACCGAAACTCTCGAGGATTTCAAAAGCCTTGTGTTCGAGTTTCGGGTTCAAGATAAAACCGTAGCCCGGGATGTATTCTTCCGTACATTCCATGAAATGCGGGAACCTGGCCAGTTCCGACAGGATCTTCAGGTCGTCAATCTTCAGCAGCCGGACCGTACTCACGCGGGCGCCATAGAACGAGGAGTTCCATTCCCGGAAAGTCGAGAGCACGTTCTCGGGCGGCTTGATCCAGTTGAAGAACTGCTCCATCTCGGATTCGTATATGCCGCTCTTCAGCCCCGCGAGGTAGCCTTCCTTGTCGATGTTGAAGCAGAGGAAGGATTCGTCGTTCTTTACGCGGGAGAGGCACGAGACAAGGAACAGCAGGTAGGGCGAAGTGTCCGTAGATACGACCATGTCGAAGTTCGGCAACATCGAGACATTCCCTTCGGGCTGCGGGACGACGGACGTTTCCATCCATTCCTTCCCCGCACCGCTTACCACAACGGCCGAGACCTTGCCCGACTGGAACTGGAACTTCACGAGCCCGAGAAGCCAGAGTTCACGGAGCGGACGCGGCAAGAAATCCCAGGCCAGATGCTTGCTCGACTCGAGGACCCGGTAGGAGGGGTCCATGACCCAGAAGAGGTACGCCGCCTCGGACACGCTCCTTCCCTTGGCAAGCTCGTTCAGCAGCTGCCTGCAATGCACGGCATCGCCGCGGAAGCGCACGTTCAGCCACCACGACAGGACATACTGACGGAGGCGGAATCCACTCGTCTTCAGGAACTCGGTCGCCTTCTCGGAGGGGTACAGGAGGGAGTTCTCCTGTTCGAGCCAGTCGTTCTGCGTGAGGAAATTGAAGATGAGCGAAAGCTCGTTCTCGGCGGCCTTTTCCGAAATCTTGGATGCAGCCGTAAACGCGCTCGTGCAAATCTGGAAGCTCCTCCTGTGGAGCGTACCGTTGGTGTTCACCCGCAGCTCACCCTTTTTGGCAAGCGAGAGCACCATGCAAATGTGCCAGTTCAGCAGGTTCCCGTAATCGACAAGATTGCGGTCGAGCCCGGCCGGTTCGTCCGCCTTTATCTCGAAGCACCTCGAAAAATCGCTGAAGCCCTGGTATACGGCCGCACCCGTAGAATTCGACCTCCAAATCAGGAAGTCCCTGCACATCGCAAGCAGGAACTTTCTCAGTTCCTTCTCCTTGCTCACGTGGACCGTCAGGCGGAGCTCATTGTAGGTAAGGCCCCTAGAGACGCTGTGGTAAATCAGGTTCAGTACGCGACGCTGCCACGGTTCCATCGCGGCAAATTTTTCGACAGCGCGGTTCTTGTCGCTAAAAAACGACATCACTTCGGACTGGATGAGCGCATTGTTCAGAAGCCCCTTTTTCCCATACGCCTTCGCATGGACATCGCGGAGCAGCGACTTGGACATACCATCGAAATAACTAAAGAGATCTAGCATCAAAAATCCTAAACATCAAAGGAACACCCCTTCCCAAACACAACATTCAGGGGGACGCAAATTTAGAAAATATGGCGAGGGGTGTCAAGAAACGAACTTCTTCACGTCGTCGACAGTATTCGCGGTAGCGTGCTTCATGTTCCAAATGCGAGCAAACGTCTTGCCGTAAGCCTCGGTCACTACACGGTTGTCGAGAACAAGCACCTTGCCCGAATCGCTTTCCGTGCGCAAAAGCCTGCCCAGGCCCTGACGCAGTTCCATGTACGCCTCGGGAATGTAGTAGCTCTTGAACACGTTCTCGCCCTTCGCCTTCAGGTCGGCGGAAATGCCCGCGACCAGCGGTTCCGACGGATTCGGGAACGGAAGCTTCGTAATGACCAGGAGCTTGAGCGCATCGCCCGGGAAGTCGACACCTTCCCACAGGCTCTGGCAGCCGAGAAGGCACGCGCCGCGCGACTTGCGGAACATCGCCACGAGACCGTCGAGAGCGCCATCCACGTGCTGGCACAACAGGAGTTTGCCCTTCGCCGCAAAAACGGGAGCGAGCGCCGCCTGCGCCTTCATCATCGCGGAAATGCTCGTGAACAGTACCATCGTGTTCTCTTCCACTTCGGGGAGCACCTGCACGAGAGTCTCGTTCAGCGCGTCGCCGAATTCGGGAGTCGAGGGCTTCGGCAAGTAGCGCGCAACCATCACGGAGCGTCTGGAATCGCTATTGAACGGTTCGTTGAACACCTTGAGGAACGGACGCTTGGGCTGGTCCGCGCCGACAAGGCCCATGCGCTGCGAGAAATACATGAGATCCCCCTGCACGGCAAGCGTCGCCGACGTGAACGTCGCAGACTTTACCCACGGATAGAATTTGGACTTCCAGACATCGCCGGAATCGAGCGGATAGGCGTGCATCTTGAGCGTATGCGGATTGAACGGTTCTTCCAGGTAGAACACCCAGTCGCTACGGCCAGCCTTCACAAGGAATTCGAAATCGGCCATGAAGCGCTTGAGCTCTTCCATACGGCCGGCGGCATCTTTCACAAGGCCTTCCATACGCGGATTTCCGGAAACGAGTCCGAACAGGGACTCGGCACGGCTCTTCGCAATTTCGTACTGGTCCAGCACGGATTTCGGGTCCGCCTCGTATTCGGCAAGGATCCCGTTCGCAAAGACAAAGCCTCCCCTTCCGGCTTTCTGCTTCTGGAGCTTTTTCCCGATCTTCATGAAGAAGCGGTGCAGGCACTTTTCCGTCTCGGCAATATCGGCGGTAAGCTGGTCGCACTCGCTACGGGCCGCGGCATCCTCTTCGGGAATACGCGAGCGGATTTCCGAGAGCAGCCCGCCCTGGCCATCCTTCGTCGGCAAAAGCGTCTTGGCCACATTCCTGAATCCAAAGAAGGAGACCGTCCTCCCAAAGCACTGGTTGCTAGCATCGGGAAGCTTGTGCGCCTCATCGAACACCACATGTTCGTACGAAGGCAGCAGCGCGAAATCGAGAGAAAGGTCCGCGAGGAACAGCGAGTGGTTCACCAAGAGAAGGTTCGCCGCCATGGCACGGCGCTTGGCGGCAAGCGCAGGGCACTTCGAATAGTAGGGGCACTTTTCGCCGCTACACGAAGAGGCGCTGCTCGAAATCTTGGACCACAGCACGCGATTGCGGGAATGGCTGAACGACGAACATTCGCCCACGTCGCCGCTCCGGGTCGAAACGGCCCACGGCAGGATCGCCATGAAGGAATCGCGTTCATCGGGAGCCAGAAGCGTTTCCGGTGCAGAAAGGATTTCCGAAAGCTTGCGGAGACAGAGGTAATTGTCGCGGCCCTTGAGGATCGCGGGCACGAGATTGCCTTCGTAGAGAGGCATGATCGAGGGAATGTCCTTGTTCCACAGCTGGCTCTGCAGCGCATGTGTCGCCGTGCTGATAACCACGCGTTCGCCCGTGACCGCCTTGTTCGCGGCAGAAACGAGATAGGCAAGCGACTTGCCCGAGCCCGTCGGGGCTTCGAGCACGCAGAGGCCGCCCTTGTGCATATTGCGTTCCACGCACGATGCGTAGTCCTGCTGGTTCAGCCTCGGCTTGAATCCTTCGACAACGCGAGAAAGCAGGCCGTCTTCCTTCAAGAATTCGCTCACGCGAGGCGCCTTCCAGGTCGGAAGCGAGCCCGCCTGCGACGGGACATCCGCCATGGCGAACTTGGCTTCGGGCAATTCTCCCGCCTTCTTTTCGAATAAAATCTCCCAGTCGGAACCTTCGGCAATGCGCCCGAACGCATCGAGCAGCCACGGGTCCATCCCCTTGATTTTTTCGTAGGCCATCACGAACAGCTTTCCGCAGGCATCCGCATCGGGAAGCGCACGGTGGGCGCGGCTTCGTTCGATTCCCAGTTCCTGAGTAAGCGTGTCGAGCCTATGGTTGGGCACATCCTGGTAGGCGATTCTGGACAAGGTAAGCGAATCCCAAACGCGGACGTTGTCGAAGGCGATTCCCACCTTCTTCATGGATTGCTTCAGGAATTTGGAATCGAAATTCGCATTGTGCGCAACGAGCGGCAGGTCGCCGACAAACGAGCAGATTTTCCCGGCGAGGCTTGCAAAATCTTCCGCCGATTCCAGGTCCGCACGCGAAATACCCGTCAAGGATTCGATGAAGGGCCGAAGTTCGGCAGATGCCGGCTTGACCAAGCAATCCAGGGAGTCCACGGGTTCCCCATTCTCGAAGCGGACGAGAGCCACCTCGATAATTTCGTCCTTGTCAAATTCCAGACCGGTCGTTTCCAAATCGACCGCGACAAATGCGGGAATCTTGTCCATTATTTACCTCTTTCTTTCCGGAAGCACCGGCAAATTCGGCAACAGCTTGTTGATATCGTTTTCACCATTGGCCACATGCACCGTATCGTTCGGGGCGCGCCACGGCAAGCCATACCGGAATGGCGCCAGAGTCCCGCCGTCGGGAGTCAGCCTGCCACTTTCGGCATAATAGTAGTCAATAAAATACTTGCCTTCCACAAGATTTTCAAAGGCAAAGGTCCCATCGCGGTTGCAACGGACATAGTAGGGATTCTTGTTTTCGGTCGCAATCAGTCGAACTGTCACGTCCGTGTTCCCGTTCGGGATGCGCCCCTTGAGTTTCGCAAGCTTCAGCTTGGATACCGTCTCGAACTTAAGAAGCTGCTGATACTTGGTCTCGATTACCGTATCGCGCACGCCGTTGCTGTCGGCTTTTGCAAGCGTCGTATCCTTGTAGCCCTTCAAGAAGCCGACCGTCACGTCCGTAGGCCACGGTTCCTTGGGAACGGCCATGTAGCGGACCGGGTCTATGCGTTGCATTTTCACTTCGGACGTATCCTTATTTATCACGATATGGAACGTTTCCAAAAGCGAATCGACCGGCTTGCTGTAAGCGACGACAAGCGTATCGCCCGGGAACGCGGACCTCGTTTTCGAAAGCAGCTTCGTCTTCGCAATCGATGGGGCAAGCGTGTCGGCGGGCTTCTCGACCCATTCGAGTTCCACTTCCGCATGGAGGGAATCGAGTTCGCGGAAAAGGGAATCCTTCGCCACCTTGCATGCAAACTTGTATGTAAGTTCAGGGGCGGGAACCGAATCGAAATAGAACTGCGGCTTTTCGGAGGATGCCCCCAGGTAAACCGCCGAGGGGTGTACGGAACGTCCGTCGGGATAAGTCAGCGTGCAGTTCGAAAGTTCCGCGAATGCGGAATCGAAATAGAGCGGACGGGAAAACGAGGCTTCCAGGACATTCGCAAACGGCTGTGAGACCGACACGAGTTCCAGCTTGGAGGAATCCTGGTCCGCGAGGGGAACCCACAGCGTATCCGCAGTCTCGGGAGTCAGCACAAGGTCGTCCGTCCACACACCGGCAAGTTCCATCGAAGGCTCAATTTTCTGGTTCCCGTTCACATCCACAAAGGCAACAACGCGGTAGCGTCCGGGCTTGAGCCCCGTGAGCTTGAAGTTGCCCGCGCTGTCCGCACGCGTAAGGAACAGCGGGGGTTCCTTCGTGAGCATCGGGAGGGAATCAAGCGCATGCGTCACCGTATCGCGGTACTTTTCGAGATAGCGGTGCCCTTCGCGGGATTCTCCCATCAAAAAGAGGCCGATGCTCGGGAACATCTTCTTCCTCGCCATGGAATCGTTCACCAGCACGCGCCCTTCAAGCGAAAGCGAATCGATATGGTCGCCCGTCGAGAACACTATCTGGAACGGTTGCGCAAGGGCGTTGCCGTGCAAGTCCTTGATGCCGCCCGCGAAGGTGACCGTATAGGTCGTTCCCGTGTCGAGAACCGCCCTGGACGTAAGCTCCAGCGTCTTCCCGCTGACCTCGAACTTCATCTTCTTTTCGATGGGGGGCGAAATGGACACGGCACTGCGCGGAATCGAGGCGTTAATCCACTCGTCGAACTCGAGTTTCACATAGAGTTCCTCGGGATGGTTCGTCGTATTCAGGGCCGGGTAGACCGCAGCCACCCGCGGAGGCAACTTGTCCGCAGGGCCTCCCGATGGCGCCACCTGGGTTGCGCACGCCCATAGCCCGATGCAGGCAAGCAACGAGACAAAGGCGGAAACGTATGCGGAACGGCCAAACTTCATCAGTCTATCAGCGAAATAATCTTTCCGATGCGTGACCAGCGGATCCTGAACGGGATGCGCCACCAGGTAAAGGGGTTCCCCAGGCTGAACGCCTGGTCATCGTTCTCGAAGGAGAAGTAGATTACGAATGCCTTCGCACGGATATTGCGGAGCGTCACGAATCCCCAGTAACGGCTATCCGCAGAGTTGTCGCGGTTGTCTCCCATCATGAAGAAGAGCGGCGTCTGGACAACATAGCGGTCGATCGGCTTTCCGTCCACCAGCAGGCGGCGGCGAATCTCGAAGCGCGGCTGCGTAGACGGTTCCATGAAGGCGCTTTCTGCAGCAGCGGAATCGGAAGCGACACTGTCGGCCACCGTGGAATCCACGGTAACGGCAGGCGCATTGAGCATCGCCACGTTGCCTTCCAAATCACGCAACAGTGAACCCTCGAAGCCGACATAGCTGACAAGGCGCGACATCGAGCCCTGCGCTTCCGGCGGAATCGGGACGGGGATAAAACCGATCCCTGCGTTCCTGCGGAAGAACTCAAAATTCACAGACCCCGTCACCGTATCGCCCCAGACCGGCCTGCTGTCCGTCTTGGACCTGAGTCCGGAAAGCGCCTGCAGGAGCATCCCGCGATCCGTTTCCACGGGCAGATTGAAATCCTCGAAAATGTAGTTGTTCGCCTCTACGCCATCTTTCCACAGCGCAAGTTCCAGATTCACACGGCTGTCCGGATTTTCCTGCAGCACGATGGAACGGAGCCACCACAATTTTTCGAGCGACAGCGAATCCACGAACAAGGTATCGCCCACGGAAGGAATCACGAAGCTTTCTCGTTCGTCGCGCGGAGAATGGCTCCTAAACGACATCGTGAGCTTGCCGCGTCCCGGGAGTTCCGTCTGTTCCTTGCCATTGATCGAAAGGCGCCCCTGATGGACAGCCACAGTATCGCCGCTCACGGCTACACAGCGCTTGATGTAGTCCTTCGGACCGTCCGCATAGTGCACCAGGTGAGGTTTCCCCTTCTCCGGCTCGTGATCCCAGTAATAGTTGCCGAACATGAGCGCGTTGAACAGGTGCGTGTATCGCGCGGGATTGTTGTCGGGATACTCCGGTTCGCCGGGATAGCGGAAAATCACCACGTCGCCGGGTTTGGGTTCGGCATAGCCCGGAAAATGCCGGTTCGTAAAAGGAATCGGCGAACCGTACGTAAACTTGAGGCCCAGCAAAAAGTCGCCCGTATGGAGCGTATCTTCCATCGAGCCGCTCGGGATCTGGAACGCCTGGATAACGTACTGGATAACCACGAGCGCAAGCACGATGGGAACGATGATTTCGCGCAGGAACGATTTCAGGAATTTCTTTATCGAAAAATTCTTAGGAGGCTCTTCCATATCTTTCCATTCTTAGAGGTTGCGGACACTCTTCACGAAATTCCTGCTCACGAGGATCTGCGTCCTGTCCTTGTCGCGCAGCTGCACGACCAGACGGCCCATGTCCGACTTGCGGATTTCGGAGATGTAGTCGATGGCAACGAGGTGCGCACGGTGCACACGCACGAACTGGCGCGGGTCGAGTTTCTTTTCGAGATCCACCAGCGGCGTGTCGATAATATACTGGTTCGTGGGCGTGTAGACCGTCGTGTACTTTTCCTCGCTGTGGAAGCGGATAATCTCGTCCACGTTCACGAGCAAAATCCTATCGCCGATCTTCACCTGGATGCGCTGCAGGTAGGCGTCTCCCTGCGCCATGAGCGAACGGAACTTCTCCCACGAAAAATCCGCAGGCATCTGCGAATTTTCCGCGACCGCAGAGAACCGCTTGCGCAATTTTTCCATCGTGGCTTCGAGACGCTCGGGATCGACCGGCTTAAGCAGGTAATCCACCGTATTTTCCTCGTAGGCACGGAGCGCAAAATTTTCGTAGGCCGTCGTGAAGACAATCAGCGGCATGTCGTCGTCCTCGATCTTTTTCAGGACCTCGAACGCGTCCATGTCAGGCATCTGGATATCCAGAAACACCACATCGGGCATCAGTTCGCGGATTTTCGATATCGCCTGTGCACCGGATCCGGCCTCGTCCAATATTTCCAAATCCTCGGAATATTTTTCCAGGAGCGAACGCATACGCATACGCGCCAAGGGTTCATCATCTACAATCAAAGTTTTTGCACGCATATTACTTCTCCGTTACTGTTCCGTTTTTTTTCTGAGACGGGAGGTTGAGTATCCTGATGAGATCGACCCGCACGCCATTTTCATCCTCGTAGACGGTACCCGCGCCCGTCAAGAGCGAAAGCGATCCCGACTTTTCCACCTGGAAATTCCAACGGGTTCCTTCAGACAGCGCCACGGCCACCTTTCCCGAATCGATGGTGAACCTGCCGGCAAGCGTGTCCGTCTTCATGGAATCCGTCATGATGTTCTGTATCACCGTCACGCTGCTATCTTCGGCAAGCGTCATGCGAACCATGCGCACCTTGCAGTTTTCGCACGGCAGGCGGCCGGTATAGAAGCCCACGATGGTTTCCGGAAGCTCGACCTTGGGCAAATCCGGCAACGGAGCCGGTTCTTCCTTATTGCAACCGGCAAGAAAAAGACCCATACAAAGGGTCGCAAGCACAATCCTTTTCATGGGCTATAATCTAACAAAATTAGAGCAGTCCGCGGGAATAAACCACACGGAACCCAAGCGTCGGAGCCGTATAGAGCGGGTCCTTTTTCGCACGCACGTCCGGAGCGCAGTCCTTGATGGGGTCGCTCCAGCCGCCACCGCGCACCACGCGGGCCGTACCCGAAGTGGCACCCGTGTAATTGTCCATGGCCTTCGTCGGGAAGGTACCGTACCAGTCGTTTACCCATTCGGCGACGTTACCCGCCATATCGAACAGGCCGTAAGGATTCGGCGGATAGCTCCCTACCCTCGTAGGGCCAGAAGTTTGTCCGTAATACACGAAGTCCGACGCCTTGTCCGTACCCCAGTAGAACATCGTGTTCGTACCGCCATGCGCAGCGATTTCCCACTCGATTTCTGTGGCAAGGCGAAATGCTTCTACCCCGTAATCGATTTCGAGATCCTGCAGGTAATTCTCAGCGCCCACGGAAGAATAGACGTAGGCCGTATCGAGCCCCATGCTCTTGGAAAGTTCATTGCAAAAGAGTACCGCATCGAACCAGGAAACATTCACTACGGGGTTCTCGGGGGCATCCTTTGGCTGGTCAGGCATGTAGCCCATCGCCTCCGCATATGCCGCCTGCGTCACTTCCGTCGCCGAAACGGAATACGCACTGAAAGAGAACTCGACAGAATTGACCTTCGCCTTCCCGCCCTGGAATTCAACCCAACGCAGAAGATTGTAGATAGAAGAATCGCGTTCCCCGCCATTCCCGGATTCACTACTGGAAGGATCCCCGGCAGATGATTTTCCATCGCTGGAAGAAGGCTGTTTTACAGAAGAATACCAGTCGGAGTCATGCTCGATGGGCTTGACATCGACGGGATCGCCGCCGGCAGTACAGGCGGAAAGGAAAGCGGCAAACAAACCCGCGAGTGCTAGTTTATACACAACCTTCATTGTTTTCCGCCTCCAAAGACTACTTAATCACGCCCACGCGGTAAAGCTTCTGTTTCGTCTTGCCGCTCTTGAATTTTACCTTGAGCCGCGCCGTATAGACATCGGAACCGAGGTTCTTCAGGTCGAGATTCTCGAACTGGTTACGGCCCTGCGCAGGCTCATCCATCTTCTGCTTGAACACGCACAGGCCAGTAATGTCGTAGAACTCGAGGGTCGCATCTTTCGCCTGCGCGCCAATCTCGAAACGTGCCTTCGCATTGCCGCCGCGGACCGGGTTCGGGAATACGAAGAACTCGCTTATCTCGTCCTTCTCTTCCGCCTTCTCCACGTCGCCAAGTTTGCTTGCATCAAAGTAACCCGAGCGCTCGTTGCCACCCGCGGGGAGCGTCCATGCCGCAGGCGATTCCGCGGCCGACCCGTTCGCCTTGCGCAGGCGGAAAGCGGAGAGGCTGTTGCGATGCAGTGCGTAAAGTTCGGGACCCGCAGACTTCTTGCCCGGAACAGCGTCCGCTACGAATATGCTCATCGGGTAGATTGTCCCAAGCGTATCCTGGTATTCAAAGCTGCCGGCCGCAAGCGGGAACTGGTCCTTCACTTCCGTGCCCTTGCCCGTATAGGCGTACACGAGGCCGTCGCTGCTCGGGACAAGAATCTCGGGAATATCGTCGCCCGTCACATCCACAAGGAGCGGGTCGCTCATGAATCCCGCAACCGGGGTGCCGCGGGAAATCTTCACCGGGAAGCCCGCAATCGGGAGGCCCGAACGGTCGAGCGCATACACGAGGTTATCGCCCAGGAATACGACTTCAGGATAACCGTCGCCGTTTATGTCGCCGATGGCAATGCCGGAAGTCTCGTCCTTGAGGCCGCTCGTACCGCTGGCGCCACGCTTGTAGCTCTTGGTCCAGAGGGCTCTCAATTCATTTTTACCCTGCCCGTATGCAGTCACCGTACCGCGGCTACCGACCACAATCACATCGTCTGTCCCGTCACGGTCCAAATCGGTGCATGCAATTTTCCACTTTTCACCGGATGCGCCACCCAGATTTTTTCCATGTCCTTTCGCATAAACAAAATTGCCGGCTGTTACAAAAGCAAAGGCGAAAGCACCATCTGTTCTTGAGCACTTTGCCATATCGACAACGGGCGCAGGAATTTCACGTATAGGAGCGGACTTCCCGTCAAACGACGCCCCGCTAAAGGTCCACACAAAGCTCCTTCCTTCCGTTTTATCTGCAACCATAATTTTTCCATCATAAACCAGAGGCCCCGCCGTCGCGGAATCGATGTCAATTTCCTGCTGCACCGGGAATCCGCCCGCAAAACTCGTCTTCACGAGTTTCTTGGTATGCAGGCTGTAAACATCCTTGCCGTCGCTCGCCATGCCCACCAGCGGGCCGTAGCTTGCGCCTATGCGGTACAGCGGCACTTCGCGCTCCGCTCCGTCGCGGCTCAGCGACTTCTGCACAATCGCCGTATCGGCCACGAACAGCGTATCGCCCACCGCATTGAACGCCTGCAGCGTTCCGTCCTCGGCACCCACCACGATAATCTTTTGCCCTTCGTTTTCGGGGTCGTCCACGAACACCGCGCCGCGCACCGCCGAATTCAGGCCAATCTCACGCGGGAACTTGCCGCCCTCGATACTCCCGTCGTCAATACTTATCGTCACGCGCAGGCTCAATGCCGCATAGTTCACTACGCTGTCGCCCATGAATGCGTTCGCAGTCTTTTCCTCGCGCGCATCCTTCGGAATATCCACCTTAATCTTGATTCCGGTATAGCCACCCATGGAGGTCATCGTGTTCGCATAGCCCGTAGGGCCAATCTCCGTGACCGCCTTGAATTTCTGCTTGGAATCCTCGGCAGCTTCACGCTTGTGCGGCAGCAAGTCCGTACCGGATCCGTAATCGTACATGTCCTCGCCGAGCGCGTTCTTGAACGTCTTGCCGATGGAAAGCATGCCGTCGGCCTCCACCATCGCAACCCCGAACTGGTGGTCGCGCAGGGTATCGCCGCCCCAGAAGTTCGCAATGCCGTACGGCAACGTCTCGCGCAAGTACCAGTCGTTCACGCGCCACACCACGATGCCGCTCGCCGGAAGTCCCGCATCGTAGCTGCTCAGGCCAACGATAAGGCCCTTCGCCTTCTTCTTGTTCTCGTTGCACTTGCCCTTCACGCACACGCTGTCCTCGAACACGAGGTTCAGGCTATCCACGGGAACCGTACGAACGCTCGACTCCGCATTCGGAGTCAGCCTGTCCACTGCCACGTCGACCGTTCCTTCCTTGTTCCAGCTGCGCTGGCGGTTTTCAATCAGCAGGTATTCGCTCGCGCTGAGCGGCACCTTTACAATCTCGGTTCCCTTGCCCGTACCCGCGGCTGCGATATCCACCGTCACGGGTTTCCCTGCCACCGGGCGCACTTCCTTCACCTGCGACCAGCCCATGTAGGCACGTTCCCACGCGGCAGGCAGCGAAGGCAGGAACCCGTTGCCGGCATTGTAGCCCGCAAAATCCATCACGTCGTAATAACCGAGGCGGCTGATTCCCTTCACTACGTCGTAGGTGTTCGGGAGCCCGATTTCGCGCGCAATCTGGTTCACGATGATTCCGTTTACGCCCCAGTTGAGGCCATCCTGCGAGGCAGTCTCGCTCACCACCATTACCGAACGGAGCGTATCGACAGCACCGCCCGGAATGCGGATTCCCGTCGTCGCGGTATCGCCGGCGCTCGTAAGCCCGATTACCGGTTTTGCGGCCTTGCTCCTCGCGGAATCTGCCTGCAGGTATTGCCAGTCGTCGCCGGCAATGTAGATGTCCATGAAGTCGCCCGGAGTGTCCGCACCCTTCGTGCCCATGCTTCCGCCATCCACAAGGCGGCTTGCGCCCGCGTGTATAATCATGTACGCGCGCTTCACGTTCGGATTCTTCGAAACCGGAATGCGGAACGGCCCCGCCTCCGAGGAATCTGCGGCGGCAGCGGCAATGGCGTCGTAAATGAACGTGAGGTAGTCGCGACTGCGGGCCTCGTCATATTCGGCCGTCTTTTCGCCCTTCTTCTTGCTCGTGCGGTTGTAGTCGATAATCGGCTTGGCCAGCGTATAGACGGAAGAACCCGTGGATGGGTCCGGGAACACGCGCGCCTTCACGACCAGGTTCCCGCCGCTCACCGCATTGAAATAATTGTTGGCGAATTCAAAATGCTTGAGCCAATACAAGGGCGTGCCGCGGTTTTCGGGAGGATCCAGACTATAGGCATCCTTGTTCTTCTTGTCGGAATCGAAAGTGCCGTCGCCCGTAGTGAGCGAGTTATCCGGGTTTTCCTTCTGGAACTGGATGCGCAGCGCAAATACTTCAAGCGTATCTACAGCAAAAGACTTCGGAACAAGACCGAATACACCCAAAAACAATGCAAGTAGGGTCGCATTAAACTTCATGATTACAATTTACAAAAATAGTCCCCGACGGATTATTCCCCGACGGCCTTGTAACTTCTAGGGACATTCAACCGCCAGGTTCCGAGGCTGAAGGCCTTCCCGTGGGTCACCTTCTTCAGGCGTATTTCAAGATATTTAGCACCGTCGCGCTCGAACACGATTCTTTCGGCCAGCGTACGGCCTTCGAAGGGCCTATAGTCCAGGAATTTCAGCACCTCGGGCTTGCCGCCACTCCCCTTCTTCGAGATCCATTCCACCTGCCCGTCACGCACCGCATACGTCAGGCGAATTCCCATGGCGTCATCCGCCTCTACAAGTTTCAGGCCCGCGGAATCCCGCTCCGACACCGGTTTCGCACCCGCGGGTACATATTGCCCGTCAAAGAAACCGGCAATCTGGTGAATGTTCACCGTCGGGATAGAGGGTTCACCGAAAAGCCCCACCATGTAGCCCGCGCCCTTCATGTAGAGTTTCTCCGTCGGGAAGGTCATCGTCCAGCCTTCTTCCTGCCACAGGAGCGAGGCAACGCCAATCCCCATCGCGCCCGTGAGTTCCATGCGGTAGCGCTTACCGGGTACCGAGAACAGTACCGCGTCCAGGTTCTGTTCCTTGCCGTTCTGGTCCACGAGGGTAATCGCCATCTTCGCGCGGAGGCTATCAGGCTTCGGCGCTTCGGGTGCGCACGCCGTACTTGCCGCACCAGCATTTGCCGCGTCGGCATCTGTTGCACCGGCCACGCACTTCGCCGCAGTCGGTTCCACCGCAGGTTTCGACGACGCACACCCCGCAAGCCACACGGTCACGGCACAAAGCACGGCGAGCGCAATGCGATTCACGAAAGCAGTGCGATTTAAGACAAACAAACGCATGAATACTACTTCTTGCCCTTCAAGAATTCAAGCGCAGCCGGGTTCTTGGGCTTGAGTTTCAGGAGCTTGCGGTAGGTTTCAGCCGCCTCGGTCTTCTTGCCGGCGGCCGCCTGTATCGCGCCCAGGTGTTCCAGGTACTCTTCATCGTCCTTGAACTTTTCGGGATTGACCTGCATTATCACTTCGAGCGCTTCCTGGAAGCGGCCCAAGCGGTAGAGCCCCCAGGCCTTGGAATCTATAATCGCATCGGGCTTGTCGCCCTTTATCGCGTCGAGCGCCTTGAGTACGAGCGAATAGCCGTATTCCACTTCGGCCTTGTTGCGATTCAGGTTAATGAGCGTGTAGCCGTAGTAGTTTGCCACCTCGGGGTAATCGAGCTTTTGCAGCTGAGGCGACTTGAGGATAGCCTCGAACATCGCAAGCATCTCGTCTATGCGGCCGAGACGTTCGAGGTTCCGAGCCATCGTAAAGCGGAGCTCGACATCGTCGGGTTCCTCGGCCAGAATACTTTCCCAGAAAAGTTCCGCCTTCGTGCGCGCCTCGCGTGCGGCGGCACGGTTCAGGGAATCCTTCAGGGATTCCTTCGGCTTGCCCGCAGTGAAATCTTTGAAGAAATTCGTGAACACGGTCTTGCCTTCGAGGTCGCGCGCCTGAATCATGAGCACGTCGGCATAGGCACGCTGGAACCTGCGGTGTTTCGCCTTCGCGGCAGCCATCAGTTTGTTCAGTTGCGCGGAATCCACGACCGCTTCCATCGGGCGCCAGTTGCTCCACACGCCGAGCATCGAATCTAGCAGTGCATACGCCTTGTTGAATTCCTTCGCCGTACCGAGCGCAAGCGCAAGGAACACCTTTCCTTCGCCCTGCAGCAGGGAATCCGCCTGTTCCGCATAACGCACACCTTCCTTGTTCTGCCCGCGGCCAAAAGCGATTGCCGAAAGGGTCCTGCTCGCCTGCGCACCCGCCTCCTTGTCATTCACGAGCTTCAGGTGTGCGCTCTCGAGGTGCACCTTCGCGCTGTCAATCTCGTGCAGCATATACTCGTTGAGCCCGAGGTGATACACCAGCTCCGGCACGCGCACGCCATCGGTGTAATATTTCTTCTTGAGGAACTCGAGCACTGGTTCGCGCGGGCCGTTGACAAACGTAAGGAGGGCAAGTTCGATCATCATCGCATCATGCTCTGTCGAACCCGTAATGGTATCGGCAATTGCGCGCGCCTCCACATACCGTTTCTGCAACACCAGGGCATGCATGCTCTTCGCCAGATATTCCCGTTCGCCCGTGGCCTCGTACGCCTTGTAGAAGAGGTCCACCACCAAGGAATCCTTCCCCGTTTCCACAAGAAGGCCCATCTGCCGATTCAAAAGCGACTTTATGTAGTTGGTCTGCGGCAAGAGAATTTCATACACGCGGACCAGTTCTTCCTTGTCCTGCACCGCTTCCAGGAACAGGCTATAGTCATAGAGGAGCGTCATGTCCTGGCTCTTCGAAGAATCCAAAGCGAGGACAAAGTATTTGCGCGCCGAATCGGCAATGCCTTCGCGCACGTAGACTTTAGCCATGAACTCGTACTGGCTCGCAAGGTGCTTTCCAGGGAGCTGGTTCGCACGCTGCGCCATCGCAACCGCGGCGGAATCCATTCCGGCATCGAAAAAACGCTGGGCGACGGCAAAGGCCAGGAACCGGCTTTTCGGATCCGCCTGGGATGCCACATACCACAAGGAATCCGCTTCGGCACGCAAACCGCGACGGTCCATATCCAATGCATTGATAAAGGCAAAATGTGCCAGATCCAGGTCCTGTTTCTGGGTCATGGAATCCGCGGCCACGGAAGATTCTCCAGCCGGAGCCGGCGATGCCGGGAGAGCCTCAGCCTTCTTCGCAGGAGCAGAACTGCACGCCGCCAGGGCGGCGCACATTACTGCAACAAGGAATTTGGCGACGGACTTCATAGGCGCTAATCAACGATGACAAAGTCAATCTTCGAATCGGGTTTCAGGTAATCCCCTTCCTTCGGGGCCGTTTCAAGGACCGTTCCCGGACGCTCTCCGTTTTCGCCCTTCACGCGCTTAATCCTGCCGACCTGGAAACCGAGTTTTTCAAGTTTCGGATAGACATCGTCCATGATTTCGCCCTCGAACGAAGGAAGCATGACCTTCCCCGTGGTGGCCCCCGCCGAAATAACCACCTTGATGGTGTCGCCCATACGGACCTTGTTGCCCGCCATGGGCTCGGTACGGATGACAACTCCGCGGGGAATGCTCGCATGCGCGCCCTTTACGATTTCGCCCTGCACGAGGCCGGCACGGGTAAGCGAGATTTCGGCCTGCTTCTGGCTCTTGCCTCGCAGGTCGGGAATTTCCACTTCGCGGACACCGAGACTCTTCGTGAGCTTCACCGTGCGTCCGAGTTTTGCAGTCCGACCGGCGGCCGGCAGTTGCACGAGCACCATGCCCGCAGGCACCTGGGCGCTATAGCGGCCCTCTTCCAGCCATTCGCACTTGAAACCGGCGGAATCGAGCGCCTTCTCAACGGCGGCAGAATCGAGCCCTTCGAGATTGGGAACCACACCGGTACTCGCGAAGTGTCCGGAAAATACGGGCAACACAATCTTATCTACCGAGAAAGCGAGAACAACAATCAAGACAATCCAGAACAAGAACGCCTTCACGATAGAAGACTTCTTGATCCAGGAAACTAGCTTATTCAAAATCGATTTTAGTTTGCTCATAATAGAACTGGAACGCCACGCCAGACAGGCCTCCCCTCGGCCGCCGGAATGGCACTAGCAACTAAGCATTACCCTTTGGTCGCCTTCTCTTGCAAAGCGCTCTCGTCGAAAATGACGATGTCCTTGCCGGTCATGGCAATCGCGTTCGTCTTCACCAAAAGCGAGCAGATGCGGCTCACGGTTTCGCGGGTCGTGCCCGACATGTCGGCCAGCTGCTGCTGGGTCGGGCGGTTGTGGATGACCGTCACCATGTTGCCGTTGTCGGTATGGATGCGGACGCCGCGTTCTTCCATGAGGTTGAGGAGAGTGCCGGCCACGCGCCCGCTAACAGACATCGTGGAGAGCGACCCAATCTGGCGGTTCGCCTTGCGGAGGCGCTTGCTGAGTTCGCTCAGGAGGCCCATCGCAATCTCGGGGGACTGGCGGATGAGCTGCAGGAAGGATTCACGGTGGATGATGAGCAACTGCGCGTCGGTCACGGTGCGCACCGAGGCAGACCTCGGTTCGCCGTCGATGAGCGACATTTCGCCGAAGAAATCACCGCGTTCCAAGAAGCTGAGGATCGTCTCACGCCCATCGACGCCGGTCATGTAGACCTGCACCGAGCCCGACGCGATGAGGTACAAGGCCTGCACCGAGTCGTCGCCTTCGAGCACCACCGTCTCGTCGCGATTGAACTTCTGAGACACCACCAAGTTGGCGAGCATCCCAATCTGCTCTTCACTTAGTTCTGAGAAAAGCTCTACGCCTTTCAGCAATCCGAGAATAGTAGCATCCACCATCTTAATTCTCCTGTCTTAAGTTAAGTCACGTTATAGCCCCAACCCCTTTGCGAGGCCAGAATCGATTACAATACTTTGATCGCGCTTGGCGCCAATAGAAATCATACCAATTTTCACGTCAACAAGTTCTGCCAATTTCTGCAAATATTTTTTTGCGTTTTCCGGAAGTTCGTCGTAACTGCGGCACTTGGTCGTATCGCACTTCCAGCCGGGCATTTCCTCGTACACCGGAGTGCAGCGGCCCACCTTCGAGAGCTGGTTCGGGATAAAGTCGAGCTTTTCGCCGTCGCATTCGTAGTGGGTGCAGATCTTGACCGTGTCGAAGGTGTCGAGCACGTCGAGCTTGGTGATGGCGAGGTGCGTAAGGCCGTTCACCACGGCCGCCTTGCGGACAACCGGGGCGTCGAACCAGCCGCAACGGCGGTTGCGGCCCGTGGTGGCGCCATATTCGTTACCGATCTTGCGGAGCGTGTCACCCGTCTCATCCAAAAGTTCCGTCGGGAAGGGGCCGTTACCCACGCGGGTCGTGTACGCCTTCACCACGCCCCAGACTTCGTCCAGGGCCGTAGGTCCGACGCCCGCGCCGCAGCTCGCGTAACCCGCGACCGTATTGCTGGAGGTCACGAACGGGTAGGTACCCTGGTCCACGTCGAGGATGGTGCCCTGGGCGCCCTCGAACACGAGGCGCTTGCCTGCCTTCACGGCCTTGTAGAGCATCTCGCTCACGTCGGTCACGAACGGCTTGATCTTCTGGCCGAGTTCGAGGTAGTCCTTGATGACCACTTCGGGGTCGATCGCCGGGACGTCGTACATCACGGTAAATTCTTCGTTGTGGACCTTGGCCATCGCCTCGACGCGGGGGCGCAGTTCGCGTTCATCCATGAGGTCACCCACGCGGACGCCGATACGGTTCACCTTGTCGCTGTAGCAGGGGCCGATACCGCGGCCCGTCGTGCCGATGGCCGCCTTGCCCGCCTTCTTCTCCTTCGCCTTGTCGAGCGTGGAGTGGTACGGAAGCACCACGTGGGCGTTGTTCGCAATGAACAGGCGGCCTTCCGGGTTGATGCCCTTCGTGTGGAGGTCGGCAATCTCGGCGAGCGTCTGGATGGGGTCGAGCACGACACCGTTACCGATGACGCAAATCTTGTCCTGATGCATGATGCCCGAGGGGATCAGGTGGAACACGAACTTCTGGTCGCCCACCTCGACGGTGTGGCCCGCATTCGCGCCACCCTGGAAGCGCACGATGTAGTCCGCATCGAGCGTCAAGAAATCAACAACCTTCGCCTTACCTTCATCGCCCCACTGGGAGCCGATAACAACACGATTTGCCATATATCCTTCATTTTTGTGACCCGGAGCAAAGCCTTGGCGGGCAGCCCGCGGGTCGATTGCTTGTTTAAAACGCGAAATTGCAACGCGGGGGATTTCCCTGCGCCCTTTTTCGCTTTAAAGATAAAAAAGTGGTTTTGAATTCGGCGCCCCACCGAATGAAAATGAAGCCCGAGAGGGCCACAAAGGGAGTTTTGCACCTAAAAACACCCAAAAACAGCCCACTTATAGGCACATTTTTATAAAATTTTATACAAACTAACATTCTCGACAAGCCCCCGTCGCAACATTCGAAAGCGGCGCCAACCCGCTCTCCGCAAGACAGGCGCAAGGCTACATCAAGGCGTTTTTTGGGTAATTCCAACCACATGAAAAAAGAGTGCACCCCTCCTGTAAATTTTTATGTATATTATAATTAGATACATACTTTAAGAGATTGCTCTTATTCTCGAATCTGAAATCTGGTAAATTTCTACAACTCGAGAGAATAGGACAAGCACTCGCACCCCATGGGTGTGGGACGTGTTTGTACTTTTCCACGAGTAAGGTTTACCAGAACCGCAGATTCGGTAAGTGCAAAGGCGATTCCACACTTTTTTCGTCTTTACACCGAATATGGCCATCTCTTACATCAAGGAGATGGATATGAAACAGCATGTCTACATTCTGACCCTGTCAGTTGCAGCGGCACTCGCCACACTGAGCGCCTGCGGCGACGATTCCTCGACAGGCAACCATGCGGAAGAACCCGAAAACGCCGTTCCCATGGATTCGGTCGCGACAGACGATGACCTGCCGAGCTGCACCGAGAAGCGCCAGGAGTCAGTCGCATTCGTCGAAGACGATTCCTCTATCCGCATCTGCCTCGACGAAAAATGGGAAGAGGCCGAAAGCGTCGCCGCGACACGGGAAGACCTACCCAACTGCTCCGACAAGCGCAAAGGCGTCTCTGCCTACGTTCTCGACGAGCACGGGTTCCTGACATGCACCGATGGCCGCTGGAAATCCGATTCAAAGGAACCGGAATCATCCGAAGCAAAATCCAGCTCTTCCAAAAAGACAGACAAGTCCAGTTCGTCCGGCGAAAAGAACAGCTCCGGAAGCGAGAAGGTTTCTTCGGCAAAGGACGAATCCTCCAGTTCCGCCGAAGCGAAGAGCTCTTCTTCTGATAAAGAAGCGAAATCCAGCAGTTCCTCGAAAGGAACGTCCGCAAAGAATTCGCTGACGGCGACAATCTATGATACCGATGCAACGTTGCACCCCGCTTTCTCGTGTTATCAATCGAATCCTGGGGCAGCAGCCAGCGAAGGTTGCCAAACTGGCGCCCAGGGAACAGATTCCAAGATTGCCATAAAAGCCGCTACTGACTGTTCCGGCATAATTCAAGGAATAGTCGAAACGACTCTTGGTTCCGACAAGAAGCCCGTACTCACCGAAGCTGGCGAAAAGTGCTTTATTGAAGACAAGTTCTTCAACCAGTTGTTCAACTATACAGAAGGAGTCAACGAAGCGGTCGCCTGGGAAATGCCATTCCCAAAGAATGACAACGGGATATGGATGTTCAATTCGGATTCCACCATTGACGGAACCAAAATCGGAGGGTTCTTCCCCATCGAAAACACAACGGACGATGACATCTTGACTGTCGGAGGCAAGAAGCTGGGACCGTTGGCAGATGCCAGGACAAAGAGGGATGGCGAATCTCCGTACTTTATAAATGACAGCGTTGACTTCTATCACTACTGCAAGGGACCCGGATGGACCGATGGAGTCGAGGACTGCGGAGGAAGCTTCATGAGTTTGTCGGATCATCAGGAATTCTACAACATGCTGTATGGGAACACCCACTGGAGGGAAAGCCGCAACCATCACTTCTGTATGGAAATCCACGGGACGTTTACCTATTCCGACACGCTGGAAGCAGGCTTCTCCGCCTCGGGCGACCAGTGGGTCTTTATCGGGAACAAACTCGCGGTGGATAACGGCGGCACGCACGTGAACGCTCCGGGATTTGTCCAGATGAAAGCGCTGAACAAGACCTACAGTTCGTTCATGAAAGAGGGCGAGAAATACCCGATTGACGTATTCTTCTGCGCACGTCGCACAAGCCTGAGCGACTTCAGCATGTGGACAAACTTCCCGATAACGCAGGAATAACGACAGCCTACTTCGCGAGCGCCTCGATATCGGCGCGGCTCAGGTAGGTGCGCTCGTTCAGGGCCTGCGCAATCTTGCAGAGCTGCGTCTGGCAGGCCATCAGGATGTTGTAATCCTGCTCGACCACGTTCGTCTCGGCCAGCTGAAAATAGTAGCACGCCGCCTGGAACTTCTGGTAGTCCGGATCGTTCTTGTAGAGTTCCATGGGCAGTTCCTTCATGACGGTATCGAGGTCGCACTTGAAATCCTTGCGCATCAGGAATTCCGCGATATGGCCCGCCATCGCGATATGCGCGTCGCCCTCGAGTTCCGTACCCGCGATGTGCGTGGTGCCCGGCTGCTCCTTGGAATTGTTCATCTTCACGTAATCCAGCGGGCGCTTGAACAGGAACGCGACAAGCGCGTGGCCCGCCTCGTGATTGCACAACTTCTTGAATTCTTCTTCCCCGAAAAACTCCACCAGCGATTCATGCGTCAAGACTTGTTCCGGCATTGCGAAACTCCTTTTCTAGCCGGATAAAATATATGAAAATTACAGGCGTTCCCCATTCAGCGTGTTATTGACAAGGTGCGTCCTTTCCTTGTTATTCGCATCAAAGTATATCGGAAGCGCAGGTAATCCCGCCGCAGCGTCACCCGAGCAACGGAAGGAACAATTTTCAAAGTCTCCCGAAGCTTCTGGCATAATGGCTGCGGCACACTTTATGTAATCTATCTTGCAGTTATTGAACGTTCCATGCGCCCCGATATCTATACGGAGCGTAATGCATTTTTCGGAAAACATCTGGCAATCGACAAACGAGCACTGCGCGAAATGCCACAGCGACACGCTCGGTTCATTTTCTCCACGGAATGAACAGGCCTTAAAAGAGGCCGACGGAAATTCGCCCGACAAGAAATGACTTTTGGTATTTCCTTTAACCAGCACGCCTTCTTCAAAGACGCAGTTTTCGAAAGTTGATTCACCTTCATAGATTTCAACTTTTTCCGTAAAGACCTGACCTATGTATTTCCCCGGAGCCATATTCCCTCGCCGCATTGCGTCACAACCATAAATGTACAATTTTATGGTGCCATAAAACGACATTAAATAATTTTCTTTCGTTCCTGCCTATCTAAAAAATATTGCGTAGATAAACAGAAACGCCAAGAATATCCCTGTAAGGCAGCCGCCGCACATGGCTATTTCCCGTTGTGGTTGCCGCGCTTTGCGTAATCGGCATCGACCTTCGCCTTCCACTGGCGGGCGTTCTTGCGATTGTTACGGATGTCGCTCATCAGGCAGCATTCCGCCTCGTACATGACTCCGATTCCGGGTTTGTCGTTCACGAAGTTTGCGGCGCGATCCTCGTCGATGCCGAAGTTCCTTGCGGTCTCGATGGCGTCGATGTTTGCACCGAGGAAGATAAATTCCCAGCCGTACTTCTGCTTCTGGCGTTCAATCATCTGCTTCACGCGTTCGGCGGTGTACTTGCGGCTCGAATTCTCGTAGCCGTCGGTGGTGATGACAAAGATGGTCTTTTCGGGGCGGTCTTCGTCGCGGGCGTACTTGTGCACGTTGCCGATGTGGTGAATTGCCCCGCCGATGGCGTCGAGGAGCGCGGTGCAGCCACGGGCGTAGTATTCCTTTTCGGTGAGCGGCGCAATGTTTGCAAGCGGGGTGCGGTCGTGGAGCACTTCCATTTCGGTATCGAAGAGCACGGTAGAGACATACGCCTCGCCCGTCTCCTGTTTCTGCTTGTCGATGGTGCTGTTAAAGCCCCCGATAGTATCCTTTTCGAGCCCGCTCATGGAACCACTGCGGTCCAAGATAAATACGATTTCGGTGAGTCCCTGTTTCATGATTGCCTCCGTGCCGCTATGAATGCGGCTTAGGTAGTGGTCGCTGGCTTGGTGCGTTCGCACCTTCACATTTGCGACCGGTTAACGATGGCAATAATAGATGCTAGGTGAGGCGTTTTGGTCGCCTGACAGGCGACATTTTAAGCGCCTAGAGTTGGCAGCCCGAACTTGAAAAGCATGTTATTGATTTCCCAGATATCGAACATTCCGCGCTCGATAAAGTACGAAACGACCAGGTCGCCCCTGTTGGAGGGCGAAAGCGCGAGTTCCGCGCGGGCGAGCAAGTCCTTTGTCTCGTCCATGTTCAGGTGGAGCGCGATGGCAAGCGCGAGGGCCGTCTTCTTGGTGGGCTTGTACTTTACGTTGCTTCGTATCTTGGAAAAATGCTTGCGGTCGAGATTCGCCTTCTTGTAGACTTCCACGTCGTCCAGGTTCTTTTCGTGAATGAGATTGAACAGCTTGTCGCAGAAGGTTTCGCCGGGTTTCGCGAGAATGTCGTCGAGGCTTGCCGAGCTTTTTTCTGCCAGTTTCATCGCGCAATAGAGAGGTTCCTCGGCAGGAATCTGCGGCGATTGCAGGGCCATGTTTTCGCATTCCTCGTCGGGAACGTTGCGACCTTGCCGGCGCCGCCTTGCATACCTGCGCACACCCTCGTATTTATCTTGTACGTAATTGTCGTCGATAAACGCCTGGATATCGCTGTACAAGTCCTCGGAAACTTCGAACGCCTTGCGGTCAAACACCACGAGGGTCACCAGCATTTCGTTTGTCTGCAAGAACTCGCCGATAGTTTGCGTCGCAATCCTTACGGCATAATCCTTCGGGAACCGGAACACCCCGCTGGAAATAAGCGGGAAGGCGATGGACTGGCAGCCCAGTTCCTTCGCCTTATCGAGGGCATTACGGTAGCAATTTGCGAGCGCGAGCATTTCGCCGGACTTGCCGTCATTCCACTTTGGCCCCACGGTATGGATGATGTACTTCGCGTCTAGCGCGAACGCGGGCGTCACCGCCACCCCAGCAACGTCCAGCGGGCCGACCTGCTCGCGGGCCTTCAGCAGATCTTCGCGGCCTGCGGCCTCGTAAATCTGGTATTCGGTACCGCCCCCGCAAATAGGGTGCCTATTCGCGGAGTTGACAATGGCATCAGCCTTGACCTTGGTAATGTCGTTGCGTACAATTTCTAAGGGCATTACTTACTTTTCTTGTAGCGTTCGATGCATTCCTGGTAAAAGTCGTACGTTTGCTTGGCGATGGACTTCCAGCTGAACACATCCACGGCACGCTTGCGGCTCACCTCGCCCATCTTCTTCGCGAGTTCCGGGTCAGCAAGAACCTTGTTTAGCTTGTTTGCAAAGTCGGTCTGGAAGGCCTTCGGGTCGGCAGGCTCGAAATCCGTCTCGGACACATGCTTGAGCGGCACCAAGAATCCGGTTTCGCCGTCCACGATAATCTCGGGAATCCCGCCCACCGCAGAACCCACCACCGGGGTCCCGCAACTCATCGCCTCGAGGTTAATAATCCCGAACGGCTCGTAGAGCGAGGGCGTGGCGAACACGGTCGCATGGCTATAGAGCACGCGGAGTTCCTCGTGCGGGACGGCTTCCTGAATCCACACCACGCCGTCGCGGGTGGCCTGGACCTTTTCGATAAGCGACTTGCATTCCTCGGCGAGTTCCACCGTATCGGGAGCACCCGCACAGAGCACCACCTGCGCCTTCTTGTCGATTTGCGGAATGGCCTGGATAAGCTGGCTAATGCCCTTCTGGCGCGTAATGCGGCCCACGAACAGCACGTAGGGGCGGTTCGGGTCCACGCCCCACTTCTCGAGGATGCCCGCATTGAATGTCGGCGCGTAGAATTCCGGGTCGATGCCGTTGTAGATAACCTTTACGCGGTCCTCGGGCACACCATAGAGTTTCATCACGTCGCGCTTCATGCCCTCGCTCACCGCAATCACGCCGTCGGCAGCCTCGTAGGCCGTGCGTTCGATCCAGCAGCTCATGGCATAACCGCCGTCACCGAGCTGTTCCGCCTTCCACGGGCGGTGCGGTTCAAGCGAATGCGTAGTGAGGATTAGCGGGCACTGCAGAAGGCGGCTCGCAAGCACGCCGCCGAAATGGCTGTACCAGGTGTGACAATGGATTACGTCAATGTCCTTGAGGGTAGCGGCCCACTGCAGGTTGATATCGAGCGGCTTGAAAATTTTCTGGAAACGGTCATCTTCCGGATTCAGCCCGATCTTGCGCGAAAAGCCCAATGCACGGATATTGTCCTCGTCGACATCCTGGTCTCCGAAGCAGCGCGCCTCGATGTGGCAAAGCTTTGCGAGTTCCTGCGTGAGGAACTTGACATGGATACCTGCACCACCGTAAATCTCCGGCGGGAACTCATTGGTCAGAATTGCTGCGTTCATGCGATTAAACTCCGGTTTGACGTTCCTAGACTTCATTAAAATAGTAATTATATCATAGAAAAAGAGCCTATTATTAAATTACATCTTTTTTCAAAATATCTATTTTTCAGGTAAAAACGGGATAACGCGAATGTACAAGAAATTACTGACAAGCCTGTTCTTCGCCTCGTGCGTCACGGCCCTCCATGCAGAACCGAACTGCACCAGCGGTGATCCGGTCAACGGGTGGGGCAATGCCGCCCCGGAAGACGAAGCTCAGTGCGCCAAGGAATACTACGAGAACCTCCTGAAGAACGATCCCGACAAGTTCTTCGAGGCCTGCAAGCTGGACGGATGCCCGGTCAAGTGGAACGACGTGATGCTCTACGCCGCCGCATCGAATGTTCTCGCCGGAGGCCACGACCCCAACAGCAGGCTGCGCGACGACAATACCGCGACCGCCTGGGCCGCCAAATGGGAAGGCCAGAAGAACCTGACCATCGCCATCAAGGTGAAGGCCAAGGTCATCGCAGGATTCAGCATCGCGAACGGCTACCAGAAAACCGACGAGGATTTTGAAAAGCACGGCGCCATCAAGAAAATTTCCATCTACCATGACGCCGTCACCGAAGCGAACAAGGTCGGCACCTTCGAAATCAACAAGCAGAAGGAAATCCAATACTTCCCCTTCGACAAGCTCCTGAGAGGCGCCGGCAAGCTTTTCTGCCGCATCGAGGAAGTTCACGAAGGCGAAGCCGCGTCCGTAAGCGCATCCGAATTCAGGGTCTGGGGCAACTAGCCACCACCCCCAAGACAAGCCTCTATAAAAAGTGCCCCGCCGGTATGGCGAGGCACTTTTTTGGAGTGAGTGTGGAGATTCTTAGAAGTTCTTGCACTGGCCTTTCCACTTGCCATCGTGGCCGGCGATGTTTCCGTCGATGTACTTGCCGCTGGTGCCTACGAAGTCTGCCTTACGCCATTCTTCGCCACCGAGATGCCAGCGCATCCAGGCAACCGTAGCGGCCATGCCGTCCCACGAGCCGGAACCGTGACCGTAACCGCATTCCCTGCGGCCGGGAGCGACTTCGTAGCATTCGGTACCCTTGCCACCCGTCATCTGGATAAGGCATGCAGGTGCCTTGACGTTCGCGTTGTTGTAATCGTTCTCGGCGTTGCCGCGTTCCATGCCGCCTTCACCGTAGAGGATAGCGATAGTCCGGTCGGTCGCCACCTTCATGGCACCGGCTCCGCCCCAGTCACCGCTGTTGTTGAGGAATGCGGTAAGCACGCGCCTGTCCTTGATGAGGGCCTGTTCGGATTCGAGACCACCCATGGAGTGGCCCGAGCAACCGACCGTATTCATGTCGAGCTTGCCAAACAGCGGGCTGTTCGAATCCTTGTTCAGCCCATCCAGCCAGTCGAGAGCCTTGATGGCCTGGGTCGCGTTGCCCGGAGATTCCTTGAGAGCAACCACCACGAAACCGTGAGATGCAAGACGGCGAATCATGCCTTCGTAAGCACTCGGTTTTGTACCACCACCGGGGCCCCATACCACAACGGCATGCTTCTGGTCCGGATTGTCGGTCAAGCGCTTGGGGTATGCGAGAATCCCTTCCCCATCCCAGCCGGTATTCGTCTTGTACTCGACTTCCATATAGTTCTTTTCTTCTTCCTTGTCGTTCGCGAGGAAAATTTTCGGCACGGAGGGCTTCGCTTCTTCGCTGGAAGAAGAAACGACCGGAGCCGCTTCGCTGGAAGAAGATTCAGCCGAAACCGATTCGCTGGAAGCGGGCGCGACCTCGGCACTGCTTGCCGGATTGACATCCGCACTGGAAGCAGGATTCACATCTGCGTTGCTCGTCGGATTTACGACCGGATTTGTCCCAGGGCCGCAAGCATCGGGCAGGCTAGAGGCCAAGCAGGCATCGTCGCCACCCGGAGTCACCGTCCCGTCCCCCATTTGGGAGGGATCGACCATGCCCGAAGAACTAAGCGCGGCAAGCGGATCGTTCGGATCGTATTGCGGGGCATTGGTCAACGCGGAATCGTCGCAGTTGACAACGGCAAGGGCGGCACTTACAACCACGAGGCCCTTCGCTAGATTCCTGAAGAATCGAGATTTCATTGTTTTACTCCTTGTTTTGCTCCGTAACCGCATATAAAGATATCTCGCAAAAAAAAGAAAAACTCGCGGCTTACGCGAGTTTCCATGGACAATAAATCCAAAAGCGGCAATTTAACGGGGCGCGTAGATACGCGACATGAACTCGGCGCGGGTCTTCTCGTCGGTCTTGAAACGGCCGAGAAGCTGGGTCGTGACCATCGTGGCGCCGGGTTTCTTTACCCCGCGCATGGTCATGCACATGTGGGATGCCTCGAGCACCACCGCGACTCCCTTCGGGTTCAGTTCCTTCTGGATGAGTTCGGCAATCTGGCGGGTCATGCGTTCCTGGATTTGCGGAAAGCGCGCATAGAATTCCACCACGCGGGGAATTTTAGAAAGTCCCACCACGCAGTCGCCCGGAATGTAGGCCACGTGGGCCTTGCCCGTAAACGGCAGAAAATGATGTTCGCACATGCTCGCGAACTCGATATCCGGCACGATAATCATCTCGTCGTACTTCTCGTGAAAGCGCGTCTTGAGGATATCCTCGGCACGCATCTCGCCCGAAAGGCCGGTCATGAGTTCGGCATACATCTTCGCGACACGCTTCGGCGTATCGAGCAAGCCTTCGCGGTTCGGATTCTCGCCCATGCCGGCGAGAATCATCCGGAAGCCATCTTCCATCATCTTCAGGTTCATACGGACAAAGATAGAAAAATTACCGGATATCAACTCTCACCAAGGCGCCAGCGCCCTTGGCAATATATATACCGTGCGGAATGTTTTCGAGCGACATGCCGTTTATCGCGGTGCAGACAAGCGTTCCGTTCAGGTTGAACAGCCTGATTTCGCCCGCGGATTCCAGACGGTTGCCCACGCGGACAATCCCGGAGGTCACGCGCGCCAAACCCTCACCCAACTGCGCGCCGTTCACGATTCCCGTCGTTTCGCCACCGGCCTTGAAATTTTCCACATGCGTGATGCCATTGTTCACATAGTCGCCGAGCCCGTAGGCACTGCGCATAATCTTCAGCACGTCCATGTCGAACACGGAGCCGTCCGGCGCGGACTGCCTGCGGATAATGGTCATGTTGTTTTCGCCCTCGTGACCGGTATCCCAGGCGATGGGCACCACCTTGTTCTGTTTCGCGAGTTTCATCACGGCGTCGTAATAGGCAAGGCGGCCCTTGCGGTGCTTCGCGTAGTTGTCGCCCGTCAGCACGCCCACGCGGTCGTTCGCACCGAACTCGCCGATAATCACGGGCACGCCCTTGTCCACAAAGTTCGTCTTCATCTTGCCGAACTGTTCCTGAATCTGCGCGCTGGTGCACTTGTCGCCCATCGCGCCCGCCCAGGCGTTGTAACCGCAGTTGTGCACGATGTCTGCACCGGTCGCAAGGCCATCGCCCCAGTAATATTGCGGATAAACTTGCGCGCCCCAGTCGGCAATGTCGTTCATGAGCGTGTAGGTGTACGGGTCATAAAAATGCACCTCGACCATCAGGCGGTTTTCAATCACGTCCTTCGGGAGCTTGGAAACCGGCATCACCTCGGTCGTGCGGTCGATACTCGTGGAAGGCCCCTGGATTACAAGAGTACGGCTCGCATTGTTGCCGCCCGTTGCACGCACGGCATCCACGAACGTCTGGTGGTATACCATCAGGATTTCCGTCTCGTGCCTGTAATTGTCGTCGGTAGTCGCGGGCTCGTTCGCGCTCGCAAAGAGCAGGTTCTCGTTATAGTCCTTGAAACGCGTCGCAATCTGCGTCCAGTAGCCCTTCTGCTTCGCGTTCACCTCGTCCTTCTTTTCGTCCTTCAGGTTCTCTTCGAGCCAGCCGCCATCCCAGTGGATGTTCAGGACCGTCACGAGGCCTGCGCGCATGCACATGTCCACGACCGTCTGCACCGAGTCCATCCAGCTTTCGTTGATGACACCGTCCTTAGCGTGGCTATCCCAGGCGCAGGGTATGCGTATGGTGCTGAAACCCGCCGCCTTCACCGAATCGATGTAGGCTTCTGTCGGGAACTTGTTGCCCCAGCCTGTGGGGTTGCCCGGAACTTCCATCGTGTTGCCGATGTTAATCCCGAAACCCATCTTGTTGAACATTTCGCCCGCCGTCGGGAGCGTTTCGGCATTCGCGAGCACAGCAAGCGACGCCACGGAGAAGGAAGCGGCCTGCGCCGCAGTCCTGAATCTGCTTTTAAGCATAACATCCCTTTAAGGCGCGAAGGCGCCTTCACTTCAAACAACACCCAAAATATATATGGATTTACAGCCCGCAGGCGCCCGCCAGGCAGTTTTTCTCGTTGACAAAATGTCCTTGAATTGGATTTCTTTGCAAAAAAGTCGGGTTTTAGCAGAATTTACACAAACACGACTTCGTTGCCGGTGCGGGGCGACTGGCTGCGGTTCGGGAGGCCACTCTCCGTATCGGCGTAGCCGATGGCAACGGAGGCGTACACGCGTTCGTCTTCGCGCAAGCCAAGGCCACGCAGGTATTCGAGGAGCGTCGGGTCTTCGTTCAGCCACTTGAGCTGGTTGATGTAGCAACTGCCCAGGTCGAGCTCGTTCGCCGCAAGCATCATGTTCTCCACCGCGCATGCCACGTCGGCCATGTTGTTGCCGTAATCTTTCTTGTTCGCGACTACAATCAGAACAGGCGCCGTGTAGCAGAACGAGTAATTGCCTTTGCGGGCGAGCGTGATGGAATTCTTGAGGCTCTTGTACAGGTCTTCGCGGAGTTCCATCTTCGCGAACGCTGCCTGTACCAGTTCCTTGAGTTTCGCAATCACCGAAGCATCCGAAATCACGAAGAAGTGATTCGTCTGAGCGTTGCCGCCGGTAGGGCCAAACTGACCCGCCTCGACAATCTGCTTCAACTTCTCGAGTTCCACAGGCTGTGCCTTGAACTTGCGGGTACTGCGACGTGTGCGTATTGCTTCGAGTGTGTTCATACTACTTATCCAGCGGGAGAATCAGGATACGCGAGTTGCGCTTCTGGTTGTAATGGTCGCGCTTGCTCTTGGGCAAATCCTCGACCGTACCATCCTCGAATCCGAAGTGGTAGAACCAGTCGAGAGCCTGCGTGGTGAGCAAGAACAGCTTACTGTAGCCTTTCATGCGCCCGACAGAAATCAGGTGCCGCACGATGGCATCGCCAATGCCCGACTTGCGGTAGTTCGCACCCACCGCGATGCCCGCAACTTCGGCCATCCCGTCTTCGAACTCGTGCAAGGCGCCGCAACCGTGAATGCTGTTGTCGATGCTGTACACCACGTAGTCCTTGAGCTTCTCGGAAATGCTTTCCTGAGTGCGCGGCACCAGGTAGCCCTTCGCGATGTAGTCCTGCATGATGCGCAGGATATCGGGAATGTCCTCGATGTTCGCGGGCCGGATACTCGAGTACTGGTTCGCGTACACCATGGTACCGTCGCCCCGCGCGCTGAACACTTCCTGCAGCACGCTGCCCTGAAATTCACCGCTCAGCAAATGCACGCGGTTAGCGCCCGCCTCGCACGCCCGGATGGCGTTCATCAGGTAGTCCATCTGCGCGAAGTCGAGCACGTCGGAATTGAGTTCCAGCAGTTCCTTCGCCTGGTCCACGTCCAGTGCCGAAATCACGCCCGAGTCGGTCGGTTCCAGATACTTCGTGTTCTTGCCGGTCACGAGCCCCTTGAGCTTGATGCCGTTCTCGTTACCGATAAAGAACAACTTGCCCACCTGCATGTACTTGCAGATTTCAGTCGCGAGTTCGGTAGAACTGATGTTGTAGGCGTGCCCGAGCTTGTTCCACCCGATAGGCGGAATGATGGGCACGAACTTCTCGTCCAAAAGCTGTTCGAGCGTATCGCGCTGGATACGTTCAATGCGCCCGGTACGCATGTAGTCGATACCGTCAATAACCCCGAGGCTCCGGGCGAGCACCCAGTTGCCCTGGATACCCTTGAGCCCGCTCGCCGTGAGGTGGCTCATGATGCGCTGTGCAACCCCGAGGCTCGCCTGCTCAATGAGGGGCAGGGCCTCCTCGCTCGTAAGCCGGACGCCGCCCTCGAACTTGCTTTCAAGTTCCCAGGCCTTCAGCTGCGCGTCGATACTGTTCCGCGTACCCGGCACGATGATGATGCGGATGCCCGCTTTGTGCAACAGGGCGATATCCCGCATGAGCACGGGGAACAGCGGATGGTCCATAAGGCTATCGTCAATCTTCAATACGAAAAGCTGGCCCTTGAACCGGTCCATATAGCCGAACACTTCCCGGATGAATCCGGCAACTTCGAAGTGCTGGGAATAGAAATCGGACGCAGTGTTGTTCATATTTCTTACTTCTTCTTGCCCTTCGCAGGCTTCTTGCTATCCTTCGCGGGCTTTGCAGGTTCGGCAGCCTTCGGCGCTTCGGCGGCAGGCTTCTCCTCGGCCTTCGGGGCCTCTTCGGCAGCGGGGGCGGCCTCGGCCGGAGCGGCAGGGGCAGCGGCGGCATCGGTTGGCGAGCCCGTCGAACCATCCACGGCCGGAGTCTCGGCATACACCTTCAGGAGTTCCACCTCGAACACGAGGAGCGCATTCGCGGGAATCATCGGCGGCACGCCGGCCTCTCCGTAAGCAAGCGCGCTCGGAATCCAGGCCTTCACCTTCATGCCTTCCTTCATCACCTGGAGCAAATCCTGCCAGCCCTCGATCACGGCATTCACCGGGAATTCCAGCGGCTCGCCGCGCTTCACGCTGTTGTCGAACTCGGTACCGTCGAGGAGCGAACCCACATAGTGCACCTGCACCTTGTCGGAAGCCTTGGGGGTAATGCCCGCGCCTTCCTTAATTACCTTGTACTGCACTCCTTTGGTCGTCACCTTCACCGTGGAATCCAACACGTTCTTCGCGAGGAACTGAGCCTGCTCCTCGAGAGCCTTCTGGGCGGCGGCCTTCGCGTCGGCTTCCTTCTTCTGCTGCATCTGCAAGAGCAGGCCCTGGAGCGCCTGCTCGGAAGCGGAATCCGTCATGAGCACCTTGCGGCTCGTGTCCACCTCGTCCTTGATGGCGGCGATAATCACGTCGAGCTTGAGGGGAACTTTTATTTCGGCAATCGCCCTGCCAAGATCCATACCCAGGGCGTAACTGTAGCGGTCGACCGTGCTGTCGAGGGAAATCTTCGTTTCGGGGGCAACCGCGGGAGCGGGAGCCGGAGTCGGGTCTGTCGCGGGAGCAGCGTTCTTGTTTCCGCCACAGGCGACAAAAACCAGGCAAGAGGCAGCAATCGGGGCTAAAACAGAAAATTTCATACAGGAGATCCCTTTCTTGGATGTTATCATAAGAAAAATAGGTAATTTCGCTCACACCCGCCTCCGAAAAGGGGCAAGATTGCGTGAATCACCTCACAAAAAACCTGCTTTGTAAACTTCCATAAACATTTTCCATTGCAGAAGGGCGCTGCATGTACTATTTTTTATAAGCAGGAAGAGAAAGGTACAGCTTATGACCAGCAACTTTATGAATATCGTAGCGAAAGCAAGCGAGAACAAAAGTCGCTTTGACACGTCTATGCTCGGCCTCAAGGACGAACTTGAGAAATCGGTGAGCCGCGACGCCAGCATGGTGCGCGCACACGTGAGACATCCCAAGGGCACAACCGGCTGGCTCCCGGGAGCCCTCTCCTACCCCTGGATTTTCGTCTGCATCGTAATTCCTGCCGTCATGGACATGTTCGTCTAGGCGCCACTTTTCTATCTTTGTTGCCGTAAAACTAGCGCAACCTGCGCACCGGAGACCTTATGGCAGCACTCATCCTCGACGGCAAGGCACTCGCCAAGACCACTGAAGAAGAACTCAGCGCCCGCGTGGCGAAACTCAAGGAAAAGACGGGCAAGACCCCGATACTCGCCACCATCCTGGTGGGCGACGATCCGGCGAGCGCCACGTACGTGAAGATGAAGGGCAACGCCTGCGCCCGTGTGGGCATGGAAAGCATCCGCGTGGTGCTCCCCAAGAACACCACCACCGAGGAACTGCTCAACAAGATTCAGGAACTGAACGACAACCGCGACGTGCACGGCATTTTGCTGCAGCACCCGGTTCCGCGCCACATCGACGAGCGTGCCGCCTTCGAGGCCATCGACGCACGCAAGGACGTGGACGGCGTGACCTGCCTCGGCTTTGGCCGCATGGCGATGGGCGAACCGGCGTACGGTTGCGCGACCCCCGCCGGAATCATGCGCCTGTTGAAGGCATACAACATCCCGCTCGCGGGCAAGCACGCCGTGGTCGTAGGCCGCAGCGCCATCTTGGGCAAGCCCATGGCCATGATGCTCCTGAACGCAGACTGCACCGTGACCATCTGCCACAGCAAGACGCAGAACCTCCCCGAATTTGTGAAGCAGGCCGACATCCTGGTAGGTGCGGTCGGCAAGCCCGAGTTCATCAAGAAGGAATGGATCAAGCAGGGTGCGGTCGTGGTCGACGCCGGTTACCATCCGGGCGGCGTGGGCGATATCGAGAAGGGTCTCGACGACGTGGCGAGCGCGTACACCCCGGTTCCGGGTGGCGTGGGCCCCATGACCATCAACACGCTCATCTACCAGAGCGTGGAAAGCGGCGAAAAATATTTGGGATAATTCAAGGATCAAAGGCGCGGACTAGCGTCTTTGGCGTTCCAGCTCGACGGCGTCGGCTTCGGCGGAATTCGGAGAGAGGATATTCTTGACCGTCTGCCCTACGAATTCGGCGCCTATACCAATCAATGTCCCCGTGAGGGAATCGTTCGAGTATTCAAGGTTCATCGCAGCCTTCGCATCGGATGTCGCACGTTCGTTATGCAGCGTCGCGCTGTCCGAATAAACTAACGGGCCATTTTTCTTCGCGCCGGAAAGGTCTATCGAATCTGCCGCAGTCGGCGCAGAATTTTTCTTCTGCACGAGCTGCGCATTTGCAGCCGAAGCGCAGGCAAATAATGCAGCAAGCACGGCAAGACGGGAAACAAGCCTCTTCGCCAAGATCATGCCGCTTTTTCCTTCTTGTCGTGCCGCGCAAAGAACTCCGCGACAATCGTGCCGCTTATGGAATGGTACGCGCAGCTGATGGCACACGGAACCACGCAAATCGCAGCCTCCGGGTGGGCAGCCACGTTCTCGGGGTTCGCGAAGAAGGCCGCCGCAAGCACGGTCGCCATGCCCGCATTCTGCACGCCCACCTCGATAGCGATGGTGCGCTTCTTTGCGGTATTGAACTTAAAGATGCGCCCGACGGTATAGCCCAGCACGTAGCCGAGCCCGTTGTGGAAAAACACCACCGCAAGCACGAGGAACAACAGCGAAAGCCCGTTCGTAAGCAGGTGCGGGCGCACCGTCACGATGACACCGCCCACAATCAGCGCAAGGCCAATCACGCTAACCGCGGGCATATTCGCACGCACTTCCTTGAACACCGGGTTCTTGCCCAGGAAATAGTTGCAAATAAAGCCAACCAGAATCGGCGCAACCGTCACGTACAGGATGTTCAGGAACATTCCCTTCGCGTTCACGTCAATGCTCGTATCGGCAAGCCAGAGCACGAGCAGCGGGGTCATGAGCGGGGCAAGCAACGTCGAGACCATCGTCATGCTCACGGAATACGTCACGTCCCCTTTGGCAAGGAAGCTCATCACGTTGCTCGAGACGCCACCCGGGCAGCAACCCACGAGAATGATGCCCACGGCCAGGTACGGGTCGAGCCTGAAAACCTTGGTGAGAGTGAAGGCCACCAGCGGCATGATGGTGTACTGCGCGCACGCCCCGAGCAGAATGTGGAGCGGCTGCTTCATGAGGTTCTTCACGTCGTCGACGGTGATGGTGAGGCCCATGCTGAGCATGATGACGCCGAGGATTATGGAACTCGTGTTGCCGTGCACCCAGCCGAACGCGACCGGGAGGAAAAAGGCGACCACCGCGGCGCCGATGACGACCAGAGATGTATAGGTAGAAAGGAAACGGCTGATAGCCTTGATTATTTTCAACATGCGCAAAATATAGGAAATCGCCTACACCGCAACACGTCTACCGTCTAGAACATCACCCTGTAGGGAATCAGTTTTTCGAAGCGGCGGCCCTTCAAGTCGCGATAATTTTTATATGTAGCCCCGCGCATGTCGGCAGGGCGTGCACGACGAAGGTCCCGTATCACGGTTATCGAATCCGTCGCAGTTGAATCGCCCGCGACAACAGATGACGAGTCCTGCGGCTGCACAGTCGAAGTATCCGTGCCCGCGCCAGCAGATTTTTCCACAAGCACCTCAACGCGGCCCGTATATTCGGTATTGTCGTTGCCCTTCACGGTATACTTGAACGAAGCAAGCCCGCTGAAATTCGCCTTGGGCGCAAACCTTGCCGTATAGCCGTCACCCGCAAGTTCTACGGTTCCGTTCTCCGCAGCAGAGACGCTGTAGGTCGGCGATACATCCTTGAACCCGCGCGTAATCGTGCGCAGGTCAAAATCGAGGGACTTCCCACCCGCAGCCGTCGCGTGCATGGCACCCAGCCAGTTGATATACTTCTCGATACGCACGTAGCCATCGCTTTCCTTGGTCATGGCATCATCTTTTGACTTGTCATAACCAAGAGCCTCTTCGAAGTAATCTGGCATGCCGTCCTTGTCGGAATCGGTCGCGGCCTTCCCCGCAATCACCTCGCCCCAGCCGTTATTGGTCTTGAGCCCCATCGCACCCACGCTCTTCACGAGCGCACCGGCCGTTCCAAGCGTATTCACCTGGTACCACACCAGCGAATCTATGTCGTCGTACGGAAGCACGCCGCTCTGCGACGTCACATAGCGCCACGCACTTGCTGCACTGAGCATCGGGCCCGATGTCGTAAGTTCGCTCCAGGGTTTCGCAAGTTCCTCGCCCACACCCTGGTAGTAGTAAATACTAGAAGGCCCGCCGTTCAGTTTTCCGTCGCGGTCCGTATCGATCATGTTGCCGCTCGCGTAGATGCTCTGGTTCTTGTCTACCTGAAACCACGGGTTACTCCCCTTCGGGCCATAGACAAAGTAATTGTTCACGATGTCGTGATTGAAGTGCGTGCTCGTATGCGTCGTGTAGCCCGCCTCGAAGTTGTAGAGGATGTTGTTCACGAACACGTCGTTAATCTTGTCGAGCGGGTTTCGGTTGTGCGTATTCACAAAGGCGTTGTAGTACCAAGCCCAAGTGCCATCCACCGATTCGATATGCGCACCGAACTGCTGCCCGATGGGGTTTGCAATCAGCGAGTTCTGCACCGTAATGCCCGTAACGCGGTAGCTTGCATTGTCCGAAGAACCGCCGAAGTTATTCCATGGCGCAAGTTCCACCGAGCAGTGGTCCACGATTACGTTCTTGGAATCGTAAAGGTTGAGTGCGTCATCCTTCTCGGACGCGGTATTTTCGCCCGGACGGATTCGCAGGTAGCGGATAATGATATTACTCTGCTTGCCCGTGCTGAGCTTGCCGCCGTGAATGGCGATTCCCTCGCCCGGAGCCGTCTGCCCCGCGATGGTAATGTTACTCTTGATGGAAACTGCCGTCTTGATGTTGATGATGCCACCCACGTCAAAGACCACAATGCGATTGCCCTGACTTACCGCATCGCGGAAAGAACCCGCGCCGTCATCGTTCAGATTCGTCACGTGATACACGGTTCCGCCGCGACCGCCCGTGACCTGCGCCCCGAAACCGAGCGCCTCCGGAAAGGCCAGCGGCTCGGCACCTGCCCCGATAAAACCAAACACTGCGAGGCAAAGCGCCGAAACCGGCAATCCCTTATGCAAACCAAAGCCCATATTTCCCATACCTTTTCTAGACAGGATTCCGAACCACCGGAATCCGCCGTACATAAATATATACTAAAAGTTTCTGAAACGGGCCCGCAAAAGCGCATTAACGTTGTCTACGGACTACGGCGGCATACCCGGAAACCATTCCATCTCTGCATTCTTGCACCTTGTCAGGCAATTTGCGAAACATCGACCTGTGCAGCCCCTATTTTGTTATTTTTCTAACATGCACAAGAAAATCGCCATATTTTCAGTGGCCGCAATCGTCGCTACCATCCTCGGGGCCTGTGATGCCAACGGGGACCTCATCATCGTAGATGATGAAGGCCGCATTTTGGGAATGGACCCGGTCTACAACTACTGCGAAAACCATGTTTGCCTCCCCGCAGCCGAAATGGTGCACCGTCCAACGACACTCCAGATTTCGTTCACCGCAACAGACTCCATCACAAACGTGCACCTGGAAACGCTCGATTGCAAACTGCTCGAGAACGAGAGCGCGGATTCGGTACACCCCGCATGCGTCACGAAAATCAAGGTGGGTGACAGCGATTCCATTATAAACATGCCGCCTTTTGATTACTACAATAGGCATTATAATTATGGCATGAGCATCGACCCCGACGGCGACAACCACTTACGATTCACCCTCGTCGACATAAAAGGCGAAGAGAAAAAGTTTGACATAGACCTTAATTTGTACGCAAAGATATACCATAAGGTTTCTGCCGGCGACCACGATACGGCCTACTTCTCGTTCCCCGAGGGGCTTGACTCGCTAGAGGGCTACACGCTCGACACGAACTTCGACAGGTCGCAACTGCCAAGTGGTACCGAGTTCAAGACCATCGAGAAATGTTCTATCGCAAGCTATGAATACGACTACGATCTCGATACCACCTACAAATGCGTCTCATGCCCCGAATGGATGGACGATTCTACCCGGCGCGAGGCCCTCAAGAACAACGACTGTCCTTTCTACATGGCCGAATCACCCGAAAAATGCAACGGGGATACGCTCTACGTCCTCAACAGAAGATGGGAGCAAAAGGACATAGGCTGCCTGCACTTCACGGCGACTGGCCTGCCCCAAGACGTCGCCATCGCCGACATGTTCTCGACTTCGCGCATCAAGAACAACTACGAAGCCGACAAAGCCTACCGCGCCTCAGACTCAAGATTCTTTAACATCTGGCAAGCAACGTTCCGTCTCGGGAACCAGGGCTCGTTCAAGACCGACAGCCTGGTCATCACCGTGCACGCTCCGTACAGTTACGGCGAATAAAAAAGGGCCGCATCCTTTTTTGATAAGACGAATTTATCCCGCAATTTCATCAAGATTCTGCATCAACTTGTGAGTTTCGATAAGGATGGCGATGATTTTGCGGTAGTGAGAGACGTCGTCGTAGGTAAGGGTGCGGTTCTTGCGGTCTTTGAGCCACTTTTGGGCGGGTTGGTAACCGCCGATGTAGAAGTTCCAGGCTAGTTCAGGGACATTGCCGAAATATTGAGTCTTGTTAATAAAAACTTTGCCGTAGTTGTCATCCCCGACTTGGTCGGGGATCTCCCTTTCAAAACGAATTTCGCTCACGGCATTGTCGCCTTCGATGTCAAAGGAGGTTGCCTGCGGAGGAATTTCTTCCATCAGGTGCAATTTGCGGAGTTTATTGCCGATGGAGACGATGCGTTCGAAATCTTCCTTGTTTTCGGGATACGGAATTCGCGGAAAATCAATTTTCAGGAATTCCTTGTATTTTTCACGATAGGACGGTGTATGGAGAACGCCGTAGATGTAATCAAAGATTTGTTCAGGAGTTGTAATATGCGAATTGTCATTCTGAGCGTAGTTCCCTGAGCTTGCCGAAGGGAACGGAGTCGAAGAATCTAGGCAGACGTCAATTTTACGCCAAATGGATTCGTCTAGGTTGGGCTTGCGTGTTTCGCCGAGTTGTTCTTCACCTTCTGTTGGGTAAAGGTAGAGAGGGAAAACGTTTCCACCACCTAATTTCCCCGCACTAGCAATCAAATTCATATCGCAAACATTGTTCGTGCAAAAAACATATTTCCAATTATCTATGCATTGTCGCGATGCAATTAAAGCAAAATTCTCTTTTTTTTCAATTAGATTATTATGGACTTTAAAAAACGCTCTTTTTATTAATTTCTCGTCATAATAAATAATCTTAGGATCAAAAGGTCGGTATAGATATTTCTGTATTTTAGATGGACTAAATTGTGACTCTGCAATTCTTTTTAGTAACGGATAACCGCTTGAATCTTCAACATTGTAACATTTTGAAAAATTACTATCATATTTCTTTTGCAACAATTTTTCTATTCTTGCTTCTAAATCATAATGGTTCTCATCTATAAATAAAAGATCCCTTCCTGATTGAACCCCACTTGTATTCATTTTCATTAGTTCGTCAATCTTGAAGCCTTTTTCGTATTCTTCTTGTATTGAAAAATCCTTTGGAACAAAAAAGAATTGAGGCCTTTGCGGACACAATTCTTTCCAGGGCACATCGCTAAAAGAAGTCTTTGCTAAAAATGCGTATTTTTCAAAGCGTTTGCCAAAGAGTTCGTAGTGATATACTTTAGCTAGAGATCCTTCGACTTCGCCCTTACGGGCTTCGCTCAGGATGACACTCTGTTTTTTCTTAATAAAAATGTTAATGCTTACGCCTTGCATGATGTCAAAGACATTCTCATCTTTATCGCCATCAAATGCAGTTTCCTTTTTACGAGTGTCGCCATGCAAATCAAGAATGTAGATTTCATCAAAAGTTTCCATCAACGCTTTTCGCATTTGTCGATGGATGATTCCATCTATAAAACTATTGTTCGAAATATACGCGAGAATTCCTTCGCCATTCTTTTCTACATAGTAATGTCCTAATCGAATGAATTTGATGTAATCATCCGAAAGCGGCTGGATGTTTTTCTCGTTTAAATTTTTCTTGTAGGTTTCCGATAATTCCTGAATCCAAGCGCTTTTATTGCTACTACTCACGCTATATGGTGGGTTGCCAATCATTACCATTACGGGTGTATCGCGTTTGACAAGGTTTGCCTCGTTCGCTTCTTGCGCAAGCCATTGTGCAAACAATGTCCCCGTGTCGTGGTCACATTCTTCAAGGGAATTGGTAAGGAATATGCGAAGTCGTTTGTCCTGTCTTGCCTTGTAGCCTGTCTGCGCTAACACCATGTCCAATTTCAAATGCGCAACGGCGTATGGAGCCATCATGAATTCAAAACCGTTCAGGCGCGGAAGCAGATGTTCTTCCACATAATTTTGCCAAGCGCCCTTTTGGTTTTCCATACCGGAATTTATCTTGCGAACCACTTCGGCAAGGAATGTTCCCGTTCCGGTTGCCGGGTCGAGAATCTGAACTTTATGGTATTCTCGCGTTTCGTATTTCTTGTGGTCTTTGGTGCGGTTGTCCGTATATAGGTTCGAAGCTTGGCGAATCGTCACCTTGCTCGTATCAGCGAGACCATCGCTCAAACCAAAGCGCGTTTTCAAAATTTCATCAACGGCATTGACGATAAAGTGGACGACGGGTTCGGGCGTGTAATAAACACCGCAGGCCTTTTTCTGCTTGGGGTCATAATAGCGTAGAAAATCTTCGTAGAAGTGAATCATCGGATCGGCTTGCCCCGTAGCCTTTCCAAAATTTTTCATGACCTTCGGCATGTCCGTCACCCGGAATGTTTCTGCCAGGTCATCAACAATCCATGCGATGCTTGTATCTACATCGAATGCGGCGACATTCTGGAAAACCTTGCGCAAGAACGGATTCGTCTTGGGAATGAGCGTGGCCGCTTCTTCTCGACTGAACGTGTCAGGAGTGTCGTCATGGAGCCTTGCCGCAAACATTCCATAGCAGATTGTCTGTGCGTAAATATCGGCAAATTGCCGTTCCGTCAAATCGTGAATCAGCACCTTCTGGAAAGACTTCCATTGTCCCGCCAGTTCGCCCGTCTTTTCGCTATCGGTTTCGAGAGTCTTTTCAATCACCTCGGCAAGGAGGCGCGCCTTGGCTGCCATCATCTGCGCCAGTTTTGTTGAACTTGTAATCCTCTGCGGCATCGATTCCGCGAGGTGTGCCACCATTTCCAAAAACATCGGGACATTGGCGTCTATTAGCGCAATTTTGTTCCCTTTGATTTCTGCAATGCGGATGTTTTGAGTCGGCAGCCCGTTTTCATAAGAATGAAAATCAAGGTAATCCGTGAAAAGGATATGGTCTAGCGAATTCTTGTAGCGGTTAAACTGTTCCTTGTGCTGGCGGTTTCCATCCAGGTCGCTATCGCCGATGTCTTTAGCTTCTACGAAGGCAACAGGAATGGATGTTGCTCCTTTCCCTTTCGCGATAATGTAATCCGGCGCTCCGCACTGGATTCGGCTGGGCTCGTTCGTGATGGTGAATTTGGGGAGCAAGTCGCCAAGGAGTTTCGCGAGTGCGGGACGGTAACTGTGTTCGGTCGCCTTGCCCGTAGAAAATTGCTTGGATACCTCGTCGATGTATTGTGCGACGGCTTGAATCTTGCTCTTGTCCAAATCGGCCATGGCGGCTCCAGCGTTGCGAGAGCCGTTCCTTGTTTGCCGCAATTTCCACAAATAAAAAAGGCGTGGAGTCGAATGCACCTACCTAGTCTGAGGGTTAGCACGCCCTATCACATAATAAGCACAAAACGACCCACGCCCAATGCGGGCGTGAGCGTTCGTCTTATCCTCATGTGATTTGAAAGTGCTAATTTCAGACTAGAGAATAAGAGACGAATCTCAAAATTTCCGGTCGCTCCGAACCATTCGGTACGGGGCTATGTAAGCGATAATATAAGTAAATATGCGAGAGGGAAATCCCCACCTTGGTGGCCATGCGCACTAAACAACAAGTTGTTAAGTGCTGTCCGCCCGCCTACGCGGTGATGACAGAAAAAATCGGGATGAAAGAAATTTGCGAAATTCTCCGAAAATCTCTTGACATTCTCCCCTTGAGGAACTATATTTATAATGAACAAATGTTCATTACTTGGCAGTTTCTGCTTGTCTGTCAAAGGAGATTATATGAGTGAAAGTAGGCTTACCACCTTGAATTTTCGGCGAAATAACGTATATTTTTACTATAATTCTGTAAAAAATCGCATTTTACAGAATTTAGGAAAGAATATGCTTCAGACGCTCGCCCAATGCATTGAAACGTTCGGCTCAAAATACTTGATAAAAAAGGCCATTGCCGAAGGCCGCCTGTTCCGCATCGCAAAAGGATTCTATTCCGATAGCAAGGATGTTTCCGAAACTTCGCTATTCTCCGCAAAATATCCTAAGGCGGTTTTTACGATGAATACCGCTTTTTATCATTACGGTTTGACCGATACCATTCCCGAGAAATATTACCTGGCAACTGAGCGGGGAGCAAAAAATTCCGACAACCGTGTTGTGCTGAAGTTCGAGAATAGCGATATCCTGTTTCTTGGAGCTGTACAAGAATCAGTCAACGGCGCAACCGTTTCAATGTATAACAGGGAACGCATGCTGCTCGAACTGATCCGCAACAAGTCAAACTTGCCCTTCGACTACTATAAAGAAATCATCCTAAACTATAGAAAGATAGTTGACGAACTGGACATGCAGTTCGTGCAGGATTACTTGCCGCAAATGCCGAAAGCGGATATGATTAG
>NZ_DFLC01000025.1:0-3602 GCF_002374005.1 Fibrobacter sp. UBA3629
CCTCTCCGACACGACTTCTGCAGGCAAGGCCCTGCTTTTCGCCTCCATCCTTTTGCAGGGCGACCTTTCGGCCAGCAAGTTCGGCATCCTCCTCGGCGGAATCGAGGAGTTCTTCGGTTCGACCGGCGGCCTCGACAGCGCGGAAGCGACCGCCGCCTTCGCCGACTGGGCCTCGAAAGTCGACAGCACCGACAACTTCGCCGCGATCCGCGAGAACGTGAAGGCGATGAAGCTCGTGGCGGCCGTCCCCGACTTTGAATCGGCGCTCTATGCGTTCTGGACAAATGAATACGGCCTCGGCGCATGCACCGACAGCCTGGAATCCACCATCGAGAAGAACAGCAACAAGAAGAGCGAAAACTACGGCGCGGGCTACGCCTGCACGGCGAAACGCTGGCACAAGGCGACCGCCCTCGACACGGAACTCGGCCTCTGCACCGGCAAGATGGAAGGCCAGTTCAAGGAATACAAGGGCGGGAAGACTGCCGAATACTACGTGTGCAAGGCCGGCTCGTGGAACAAGATCACCGAGACCCAGTTCGAACTCAAGGAATGCACCGAAGACCGCGACAACGAGTACGTGGCTACCAAGTCCAAAGAATACTTTGTCTGTACCGGCAAGCAGTGGCTTGAAATCGATTCCGTTGCCTACGAACTCAAACTCTGCACCGAAAAGCGGAACATGGAAGTGGCCTCTACCAAGAAAGCGGGGACTTACGTCTGCCATTTCAATGGCAAGGACGGCTCCTGGGATAAGCTGAGTGAACTCGAAGAGGAAATTGGCGTATGCGGCAGCGAGGATGTCGCGGATAGCACCCTGAAGAAAACAGAATCTGGCTCTTATTACATGTGTTCCGGAAACACATGGGTGGAAACGGACGGTGTTACTTTCGGACTGGGCATCGTATGTACCGAAGGTCGCGAGGGTGAACGCAAAAAACTCGATAATGAGCACTTTTATGCTTGCGAAAGCGGTTCCTGGACCGAAATCACGGGAGAGGTGTTCGAACTTGGGTTCTGCACGGCCGGCAGGGATGGCGAGATGCAAATGACACCGGATAGTGCCTATTGGTATTGTTCCGGCGGCAAGTGGAACGCCATATCGGAGGCCGAGTTCGTGACAAAGAAATTCTGCAACAAGGATATCGACTCAACATTCGTGAACGGTTATGCCTGTGTACATACCAACTCTGAGGCTGGAGCCGTTTATAACTGGCGAAAACAGTCTGCGGCAGAGAAGGCGAATAACGCATTCTGCACCAGGAGGAATATGGACAGCACCCGTGTACAGAATGGCTATACATGCCTTATCAAGGACCAAACGTTGAAATGGCGTACGGCTTCCGAGGAAGAACTTGCGACAGGGATGCCTTGCAATACTAAAGTTGCACAAAGCGTGGGAGACAACGTTGTGAACGGCTATGTTTGTGGGTATGATAGTAATGGTACTAGCAATTCTTATTCGAATTGTCACTGGCGAGTTGCTACGGCGTACGAAATTGCTGCAGGCAAGGTTTGTTCCTATAAGATGAAAGACTCCGTGTTTGGGGAATGGACTTGCTTGTATCTTTCATCAACGGGATATTTCTGGCGCCCAGCCAGCGCTGGAGAAATTGCGACAGGGAAGGTGTGTTCTGGAGAGAAAACGGAAATTTTGAACGGATATGTATGTGAATATTATCAATCCCCAGATTCGTTAGGGTGGCGCCCGGCAAATTTTGTAGAGAAAGAAACTGGGGTTGTGTGTGGATCTAGAGCCCTTACAAATGGGGGATTTCCTCATGCGGAGGGGGATGCAATCCTGGTAAATGATGAGGTGTATGCCCAAAAGTATGTCTGTTCCAAGCAGAACTGCATTACTGATGAAATTAATGGTTTTTGTTGGCGCAATGCGACTACCGCAGAAAAAACTACAGGGAGCGTGTGTAACTGGGAGTTGAGGTACAAAATGGATTCGACCTATACGTATGTCTGCGAGTATTCTTCGGGCAGCTATGCGTGGCGTACGGCAACGGCAAAAGAAAAAGAATTAAAAAAAGCCTGCAATAGGCCCAATTACAAGCTTTTTTCCCTAAAAAAAATGAGCCTCTTTACTAGTAGGTATCGTTGTAACGATACGCTTAGCCATACATGGTCTATTTGGACATATGACACGATTGTCGATTCTCGCCACCTGGAAAACGGAGAACCTCAGAGCTATCGTATATTGGACGCTCGTGTTCCCGATAATAGGAATATAAACACTGTCACAATTATGGTAGACAACTTCAATTTCCATGGCGATGGTGCCGGCAACCACAATCAGGCATGGTGGTGCTACAACAGTTCCAGCAATACAAGCAACGCCGCTGATTGCGAAGGCCAGGGCTCCCTTTACCACTGGACTGCACCGGTGGATTTGGGGACAAAGTATCTTGACGATAAAGCCGAGTTCAGTCTTCCTAGGCAAGGCATATGCCCCGACGGATGGCATGTTCCAAATTACAGTGAATTGAAAAAACTTAATTTCTCTGCTGAGTATGGAACCATGCCGGGTTCCCAAAAAGGTTCCTACGTTTATACCGAGAAGAAGTTTGAGGCGGAGCCATGCTGGTGGACTACGACGCAGGACAAGCCCAGTGGCGAAAGTAATACGGTGAACGCCCTTTCCTATGCGCCCGACTCGTCAGGGATTATGCAAGAAAAGTCCCGGGACAAGGATGACGGCTGCTACCTCCGCTGCATCAAGGACGAGTAGCCCGTTCGGGCTCTTTTTGCCCGCTTTGGAACATCATTTTATTAAAAAGGTAACCTCGTCCGGGGTGCCTTTTTTCTATTTTTGGTGCCACTATGGCAAAAATTCTCTTTAAAAAACAGTTATCTCCTGCGGTATTCCAATTCCGCGTCGAGGCCCCGCTGATCGCCCAAGAGCGTAAGGCCGGCCAGTTCATCATCCTCCAGACGAACAAGGACAACGGCGAACGCGTGCCTCTCACCATCGCCGATGCCGACACGACTGAAGGCTCCATCACCCTGATTTTCCAGACCGTCGGTAAGACCACCACCGAACTTTCCAAGTTCGAAGTCGGTGACGATATCCCGGTGCTCGTGGGACCGCTGGGTTCCCCGACCCACATCGAGAATTTTGGCCACGTGGTTTGCGTGTGCGGTGGCGTGGGCATTGCCCCGATGCACCCGATTGTCCAGGCCATGAAGAAGGCCGGCAACAAGGTCACCATCATCATGGGTGCCCGTAACGAGAGCCTCTTCCTCATGAAGGACGAAATGACCGCTCTCGCCGACAACATCATCTTCATGACCGACGACGGCTCCTACGGCCGCAAGGGTCTCGTGACCGAACCGCTGAAGGAACTCTGCGAAGACACGAAGGGCAAGCCCGACATGGTGCTTGCCATCGGTCCTCCGATCATGATGAAGTTCTGCGCTCTCACCACCAAGCCCTACGGCGTGAAGACCGTCGTGAGCCTCAACAGCATCATGGTGGACGGGACCGGCATGTGCGGTGGCTGCCGCGTGACTATCGGCGGCAAGACGAAGTTCGTCTGCGTCGATGGCCCGGAATTCGACGGCCACGAAGTCGACTGGAACAACATGCTCCAGCG
>NZ_DFLC01000042.1:0-79098 GCF_002374005.1 Fibrobacter sp. UBA3629
TGAGCCAGCGCGGCGGTTCCATCGCTTCTGACGTCCGCTTTGCGAAGGGCGAAGAAGTCCAGTCCCCGATGATCCCGACGGGCGAGGCCGACTACCTGGTGGTATTCGACGAGACGCAGGTCGTGGTGAACGAGGCCTTCCTCAAGCAGGGCGGCGTGCTCCTCACTCCGGCGGACATCGATGTCTCGAAGCTCGAAAACGTGAAGGCCCTGAACGTCGCGATGCTCGGCAAGCTCAGCAAGCATTTCGACTTCACGGTGGACCAGTGGACGGTCGCCCTGAACAAGCTCTTCGCCGAAAAGTTCCACGAAGGCAACAAGAAGGCCTTCATGCTCGGCCGCGAAGGGTAAACTACATTCCGCGAAGGATGGTGTCGAAGATTTCTTCGAGCCTTTCGTTCTGCTTCACGGTGTCGTAATCGCTTTCGATCTTGGCCCGTGCGGCGGCACCCATCCGCGTCCGCAAACTGTAATCGCTCGCCAGTGCGTCCATGCATTCGGCGAGCTTTTCTGTATCCCGCTGGCCGACAAGCATCCCGGTCCTGCCGTCGTCGATGATTTCGGGAAGGCCGCCACAGAACGTGCCGATGCTCGCCATCGCGCTCGCGCCCGCTTCCTTGAGCACGATGAGGCCTGAATCGCGGTCGTTGTTCTTCGCGACAATGCAGGGCGCCACGAGCACGTCGTAGTTTTCGAGCAGGGCGGGCATCAGCTGCGCATTGACGCTTCCCTTGAAAATTACCTTGTCCTGGACACCGAGTTCTGCGGCGAGGCTTTGCAGCTGTTCCTGCAGCGGGCCCTTGCCAATGAGCGTGAGGGTCGATTCCTTGTGTTTGCCTGCAATCTTTGCAAATGCGCGGATGCCGTACTCGAATCCCTTCTTTTCGACCTGGCGGCCTATCATCAGGAATTGCGCGGGGCGTTCGGGACGTGTGAAGGGCGTGAAAGCCGACGTGTCGACACCAAGCCTGTGAATCTGGATTTTGCTTTCGGGTGCGCCCAGCTGCACGAGACAGTCGGCAAGTTCCTGCGAGGCGGGCAGCAGCAGCTGAGCCGTCTCGAACATGCGCTTGTAAGTGCGCTTGTAGAAAAGGTAGTCAACCGGGATCCGCTCGTTGAGGAGGATTCCGACATCGACTCCGTGGAGCGTCACGACAAGCGGGACATCCGCCTTGTTCGCGGTCGCGGCGACAAGCGCCCCGTTGGTGCCGAAATGCGCATGCACGAACTTCGCGCCGCTCTCGCGGATGGTACGGACAAACTTGCCGCTCGGCAGTGCCGCATAGTAGAGCGCACGTTCCAGGGCGCCAAGCGAAGTCACATGGTCGTAGGGGAAATTTTCCCTCGCGGGGTTGAGACCGCGGGCGAGCACGTAGGGTTCGTATCTACGGGCATGCTTCACCTGGTCGTAGATAAAGGTCTCGCTGTAAGGGAGCCAGTTGCCAATCGCCATCGCATAAGGAATCTTTGCCATGCTTACGTCGCCTGCCTTTGATGGAGAAGTTCGCGGATTTTTGCAACGCAAATTTCGGTGTGGGTCGGTTCCAGGTTCGGGAAAATCCTGTTCTTGTAGTATTCAATCTTCGGGATGTACGGGCTTCTGTCCTTCCATGCACCCGACGATATAAATTCCGCAAGCTCATCGACGGTCTTCACATCCTTCCCCAGAACAAATTCATCAAGCGGTATGTAGAAGGATCGCTTGCGGGTGTACCGCTCGATATCGAAGGCGAACCTCACGAACGGGCGGTCAAACAAAAGCCAGTCGATGATGATGCCGGAGTAATCCGATATAAAACATTCAGCTGTCGGCAAAATGCTCCCGATTTCTTGTATGTCGCGAATTTCAAAACAAGGCGCAATGCCTTCAAAGGATTTCTTCCCCGAATTGATGTGCCTTACCAGCGTAAACGTCGTGCCCGTACTTTCGAGATACTGCCGGAGTTTCGCATTCTGCAGCATCTCTATTTCCATGCGGTCAAGCTGTTCGGCATCTACGGGGTCGTCGCGGAATGTCGGAAACCAGAGAATCCTCTTCTCGGGCTTGCCTCGCGCAGCGAGAATGAACTTGTCCACATGGGGGCACCCGCAATTCGCGATAAAAGCATCTGGCGACCTGAAGGGCATCGACATGATGAGCATCTCGCGCTCGTATTCGGAACCGAGAAGCATGTAGTCGAAATTGACTACTTTCTTTTGCATCTGGCGGCGTTTCTTTTCGCTCCAGGTGGCGGCGGCGGGGACGGCAAAATAGCCCGTCTTGGTAAATGAATGCCCGTGGTTCAGGTAGAGCCGCAAACCGGCGCACTTCCTGAAGTATCTGAAGAACTGGTCGATATCGTCTTCGCCGTGGGAATACATCACGACAGGCGCCTTTATCATGGCAAGCCTCGCCTTCCAGGAATTCCTGCGCAATACCTTGTAGCCCTTGCCCTCGAGTTCCCGCGTCAACGACTTGTTTCCAGAAATCCAGACGATTTCCTGGTCCGTCGACCCGGCTACGTACTTGTGCACGGCGGCAGAATTGTCTTCGTAGATTCTTCCGCGGTGGCCGCCGATGACCCATGGGCATGCAGCCTTGGCCCTGCACTCCGCAAAAAGGGGCGCAAGCATCCTGAAGAACATGGCATGCAGGAAATCGAACGGATAGCCGACAAGGAACGACCAGGAATATTTCATACGTGCTAAAAATATTAAATTTGATTCCGATGTCGGACATCAAGACAGACCAAAAATACCTTGTCAAAAGCGCGTTCCTCAATCTGGCGGGTACGGCGCTCAAGGTCATCGCCCCGCTTTTGATGATCGTGGTGGCGCGGGTCTTCGACAAGGCGCTCTTCGGCGTCTATGTCTCCACCCAGCTGTGGGTGCTCACGATGAGCCGCGTGGCGGTTCTCGGCCTCGACAAGGGCCTCCACCGCTACATTCCGCAGAATATCGTGCAGGGGCGCGACAGGTTCGAGGGCATCATGGAATCCGTCAAGCGCACGGTGCTCTTCTCCGTCATCCTCACGGCAGCCGTGCTGATTGCCGCCTATTTCGGCCTGCACAAGCTCTCGAGCGGCCTTGCCATGCTCTCTTCCACGGAAATTTCCATCTACATCCTCTCACTCGTACCCTGGTCCATCCTCCACATTTTCGCGGGCGCCTCCGAAGGAAACCGGAATCCGCAATACAAGATTTTCATCAACGACTTTGCTGTATCGGCTCTTGCGCCGGTCATCGGGCTAGTCCTCTTCTACGCATCGTTCCCGCAGACGCTCGCCCTGCCGGTGGGCCTCTTCGTCGCAAACTGCCTCGGCGTAGTCTGCTACCTTTACCTTATCCGCAAACAATTCCCCGAGATGCCGTGGCGTCCGCGCAAGGGCCTTTCCAAGGACCTGCTGAACTATTCCATCCCGCTCGGGTTCTCGGAAGTCGTGACGTCCTTCCTGCTCCGCATGGACCTGTGGATGGTGCTTGCGCTGCTCGGGCCCGAAGCGGCGGGCATCTACGCCGTGATGGTCACCATCTCGAACGGCCTCAAGACCATACGCCAGAGCTACAACCCGATCCTCCTCCCCGTTGTCGCGGGGATGACTCCCGAACGCCTCAAGACAGACCTCAAGCCCGTTTTCAGCTACTGCGTCTCGATGGTGACGCTGATACAGCTCGGAATCGGATTTTTCATCGTGCTCTTCCCGGAACAGACGATGATGATTGCGGGCAAGTCATTCATTACCGAAGAAAACCCCGTCGCCGTGCTCGGCATCCTCATGATCGGGAACCTGATCAACGGCATGTTCGGCCTTGCAGGGCCGGTCATCAACGGGCTCGGACGCAGCAAGTTCATGCTCCTCATGAACGTGGTCTCGCTCGTGTTCGCCATCGCCATGAACTACCTCCTGATTCCGCGGCTCGGAATCGCGGGCGCGGCGCTTTCCTCGATGGGCTACCAGATCCTACAGGCAGTATGGATGAACATCTACGTCTACCGCATGATAGGTTTCTGGCCCTACAGATGGACCCTCTGGATTCAGGGAATCTGGATCGCCCTCCTCACGGCGCTTTACGTTGTTCTAAATAACGGTTTCGAGCCCGGCCTCCTGGCGAAGGGCGTCTTCTACGGCATCGCCCTCCTCCTTATCCTCGCGACCTTCTACTTCCAGGGATTGGGCGGCAAGAACCCCAAAAAGAACCGGTAATGCCGGATTCCGGCCTTCCCGGGCCAAAATTATGCAATCCGGGGCCCCAAATATTTATACTTTGTGCACGATGGCACGGTTTTTGCAACAATTATCGCGACTGCTCTTGCAACAGCTCCCGGCACGGCTTCTGCATCACCCTCAGAAGGCCGTTTCCGCCCTCCTGATGGCGGCGTGCTTCGCCATGCTCATGGGCTGCGAAGAAATCGAAGAGGAGAAGCCGTGGATCCATGTGGACCGTCCGCAGATGCTCTTTACCGACACGACGCTTTTGGACTGCTACGACAAGGATGTCCTCTCCTGGAAAATGAAGACGGCCTACCTCGAACGCTGGGCCGACAAGGAAGTGGTTTTCGTGCGCCCGGTGCTCGTGGATATCTACGATTCGGTCGGCGAGCGCGTCGCGTTCCTGCGCGCGGATTCCGGACGCATGGACATGAAGTTCACCTACGTGTACGCCTACGGCCACGTGTATGCACTGACCCCGAAGGGAGCTTCCGTCCGTGCGGATTCGCTCCTCTGGAACAAGGGCGACAACCTGGTCAAAACCGACAGCTACGTGCGCGTGGTTTCCGAAGATGGCGACGTGCTGCAGGGCAAGGGATTCGTGAGCGACGCGCACATGGACAACTGGAGGATACTCTCGAACGTGACGGGCATATTCCAGGACGCGGCGAAGCGCATGAAGGAAGAAGACAAGAAGCAGGCGGAAGAACTCGAGAAGAAGCCTCCCGCGCCGCCTCCTGCCGCGAGGGGCCCTGTGCCCGGAGCAGGCGGTGCCTCCCCCGCCACGAAGGGAGCGTCCGCAATCCAGTCGCCGCCGCGGGGGAACAAGTGAAGCGCCTCCCCCTCATATTCCTGATGCTGTTGCTGCTCGCCACGGCGGATGTCTTCGCGCAGAGTTCCCCGCTCATCATGAAGCACGCGGACAGCCTCGCTGTCGCCCGCAAGCGGGGGTCCCTGCTGTTGCAGGGCCGCGTGCTCTTCGTGCACGACAGCGTCCGCTTCCGCACGCAGCGCGCCACCTGGAACAAGGATTCCGAAGTCGTGCAGTGCGACGGCGGGTTCCTCTTCACGCACCCTTCCGGGTACATACAAGCTAGCAACGGAATCTACCGCAAGAAACAGGCTCTCGCGACCGCTTCCGGGAATGTCGTGTCCGGGGATTCCCTCAACACCTACCTTTTCAAGGGCGAGATGCTGGAATACGACCGCGAAAACGAGATCCTCACGATGCCCGTTCAGCCGAAACTTTTCCAGTTCGAGAAGCAAAAGGACGGCACCGTCGATACGACTACCATCGAGGCGCGCAAAATCATCTACAACAAGAAATACTCCTTTGCCGAGGCCTACAACAACGTAAAGGTGACGCAGAAGGACATGGTCGTCACCTGCGACACGGGCTATTTCGACCGCGCGAACGGATGGCTCTCGATGAAGGGCAACCCGACGTTCGACATGAAGAACTACCACCTCACGGGCGATTCCATCTTCCTCGTGATCGACGAGGCGAAAAAGACGCTCAAGTCGGCACTCGTCATCAGGAACGCGTACGGCATATCGAAAGAGGACCCGAAGAGAAACGCCCCCGGCAACGTGACCGAAGCCTTCGGCGACACGCTCTTCTGCGAATTCAAGGACAACAAGATCGAACGCCTCTACGTGAACCTGAACGCGAAGGGGTTCTTCTACGAGACCGACCTTCCCGACTATCGCAACCTCATGGACGGCAACCGCCTCGACCTCTTCTTCAACAAGGGCAAGATGGACCACGCCATCGTTTCGGGCAAGGCGCAGAGCACCTACTTCTACATCAAGAAAGACCGCACCGTCTCGGGCAAGAACGAGGCGGCGGGAGACACCATCAACATCGTTTTCGACCCCCTCAAGAACGCGGTAAAGACGCTCCGGCTGCTTGGCCGCGGCACCATGGCGAGCGGACGCTACGTGGACCTCGAGAAGGAACAGCGCAACAAGGCCGCCAAGGAGCGTGTGACGCGGGATTCGCTCGCAAAGGCGGGCATCACTGCGGATTCCACAGCGACAGCCCGGCAGAAGCCGCACATGCGGACCATGACGCGCGAAGAGAGGAAGGCGGAAACCGACGCCCGCAACGCTCGACGCGCAAGGCGCGCCGCAAAAGGCCGGCAACCCACAACCGAAAATGCGGAGGAAAAGAAGCCATGAAGAACCTGGTAAGCACAATCCGTACAGACAAACTGCGGAAGGTCTACGGCGGACGTCAAGTCGTAAGCGACGTCTCCATCAGCGTTTCGCAGGGCGAGATCGTAGGCCTCCTCGGCCCCAACGGAGCCGGCAAGACGACATCGTTCTACATGATCGTGGGCATGGTTCGCCCCGACGCGGGCCACATTTTCCTCGACGATATCGAGATGACCGACAAGCCCATGTACAAGCGCGCACGCCTCGGCGTGGGCTATCTCCCGCAGGAAGCTTCCATCTTCCGCAAGCTCTCGGTCGAAGACAACATCATGGCCATCCTCGAAACGCAGGGGCTCAAGCGCCGCGAACGCAAGATGCGCCTGGAACAGCTACTCGAGGAATTCAAAATTACGCACATCCGCAAGACGAAATCCATGAGCTGCTCCGGCGGTGAACGCAGGCGCCTCGAAATCGCACGCGCGCTCGCGAGCGACCCCTCGTTCCTGCTTCTCGACGAGCCCTTCGCAGGCATCGACCCGATTGCCGTCGCCGACATCCAGTCCATCATCTCCGGGCTCAAGGAAAAGGGCATGGGCATCCTCATTACCGACCACAACGTCCGCGAGACGCTGTCCATCACCGACCGCGCCTACATCATGTACAAAAGCCAGGTGCTGACGGAAGGTTCCTCGGAATACCTCGCTAACGACCCCGAGGCAAGGCGCATCTACCTGGGTGACAGTTTCCGCCTGGATTAGGAGCACGCGATGAATATGGGAATGCAGCTGGGACAATCCCAGCGACTCGAACAGACGATTTCGCCGCAGATGCTGCAGTCGGCGACCATCCTCCAGAAGACCTCGCAGGAACTGGAGAGCGCCATCGTGCAGGAAGTGGAATCGAACCCGCTCCTGGAACTCGACGACGAAATCCCGGAAAGCCTGCCCGAAACCCGCGACTCCGAGAACCAGGGCGAAGACGAATACGCCTCGGGTTCTTCCGACGACATGGCGAAAGAAGTCGAGTTCGAGTCGGGATCCCTCGAAGACAGCGCCGACATGGACTACGACATCCTCGAGAACACGACGAATTCCGACATGGAACGCCGTCTCTCCGACGGCACCGCCGATACCGATGCCCCGTTCAAGGACCTGAACAGCGCCCCCGCCGACCCCGACGAACTCTGGGACCGCCCGCAAAAAGACCGCGACCAGAGCCTCCAGGACAACCTGAGAAACCAGCTGCGCGACTGGAACGGCACAAGGGAACTCTTCAAGCAGCTGAAGCAGGCGGGCTGTTCGGAGCAACGGTTCCGCGACCTGGTGCAGTACCTTATCGACAGCCTCGACGAGAACGGATTTTTGCAGAGCGCCCCCGACGAGGCCATGGTAAAAATCCTTTCGGACAACGACAAGTTCGTCGTGGAGGCAGAACGCGTCATCCGCGGCGAAATCCCGCTCGAAAACGCGAGCCTCCCCGTGGCCGAGGCGATACACGTGCTGCAGACGTTCAAGCCGCTCGGCATCGGCGCGCGCAACCTCCAGGAATGCTTCCTCATCCAGGCACGCGCCTGCGACAACTTCCCGAAAGTCGCACTCGAAATCGTCGAGAACCATTTCGAGGACCTCATGGCGCTCCGCTACACAAAGATTGCGAAGAGCATGGCGCGGAGTACGGAAGAAGTGCAGAAGGCGATAACGTCGCTCTCGAAATTCTCGCCGCATCCGGGACGCCAGATTTCGAACGCGCCGCTTCAAATCAAGAATGCCGACATGAGCGTCGTCGAAAAGAAGGGGCGCTTCGAAGTCGAATGCACCAAGGCCGCATCCCGCATTACCAAGCGGCTGCACGTGAACAAGCTTTACGCCGACATGCTGAACGACAAGGAGCTGGACAAGGATACCCGCGAATACATCAGCAACAGCAAGCGCAAGGCCGAGGAATTCATCAGCGCGGTCAACGGCCGCTTCAGCACCATGGAACAGGTGATGCGCGCCATCGTCAAGCGCCAGGAGGCCTTCTTCAGGGGTGGCCCCGCGTTCCTCAAGCCCATGATCCTCCAGGATATCGCCGACGAGGTGGGGCGCGACCTTTCGACCATCAGCCGCGTCACCAACGGCAAGTACGTGGACACCCCCTACGGAATCTACGAGCTCAAGCAGTTCTTCACTTCGGGCGTGCGCAAGCAGGCGACGCAGGCCGCAGACATTCCGGCAGCGGACGGCGGCACCCAGGCGGCAGGAGAAGAAATCATCGGCTCCGCGCAGATTCTCGACGCCATCAAAAAGCTAATCGACAACGAGGACAAGAAGAAACCGCTTTCGGACCAGGCCATCGCCGACGCGCTCAACTCGATGGGGCTCGGGGTCGCACGCCGCACCGTGGCAAAATACCGCGAGACAGAACTGAAGATTCTGCCCGCGCGTTTCAGAAAAAGCGTGTAGAAAAACTAAAGGACGAACTTGATAACGACGTTTATCACCACGATGGCGATAACGGTCAGACAGCCGCAGCCGAGGCAGGTATCCTTAAAGCTGGTCTTCTCCTCTACGACACGCGGCTGGGTATTGGGTTGACGGAATACGCCATCAGGCACTTCCTCGCCACCTTCGTCGGGAACGTCATCGTCCTCGCCTTCCCCATCTTCCTCATCTTCATCATCACCTTCATCATCGCCGTCATCTTCGGCAAGCTCGATTGTCACCTTTGCCCCGTAAATATCCTCGAAGACACTCTTCATTGTTTCTGCTTCGTTTCTGGAAACCGATTCTGCAACGACACTGCCCGGATTGTCGACGCATTCTTCGGCTTCATCGGAATCCATTCCAATGTCTGCTCTTGTGAGTTCCTCGATAATTTCCTGCCTATTGTCAGGATTGACTTCCATTAGGAATACGTCGTAGAGGTTGTCGTCGCGTTCGGGCTCCTCGAATTCCTCTATGGAAACAGTCGCGCCGCTCGCCTCGATTTCCCTTTTCGCCTTTTGCGCCTCTTCCAAGGTAAGCCTTGCCGCAACAAGGGCATTCGGGGTCTCGACGTAGTACTTGGCTTCGGAAAGGCCCATTCCAAAGAGAACGCGAATTTTCTTGAGGACCTCCATCTTCCTTGCCGGATCCACCGACTTTATGTAGACGGCGTAGAGGACGTCTTCCTCTTCTTCATCGTCGTCTTCGACCGCTTCCACATTTTCTGTGGCGGCGGCACTTACCTCGGCAACGTCCTGCTTTGCGCCGCACTTGGGGCAGAACTTCGCTCCGTCCTTTATAGTGGCTCCACACTGGATACAAAAGGCCATACTCTACTCCTTCATGATTTTCGACTTGAGTTCTTCAAAGGAAACATGTGCGTCAAGGACAGGGATATCGATCTTGCCGCTCAGGATGTTGAAGAAGAACGGTACGATATGCGCGAGGTTCAGCGGGTCGGAAGCGCTTCCGTCTTCCTTGATGAGGGAATACGACTTCAGCAGCTGGGGGCCGAGGCTCGCCGCGGTAATCAGGAAATGATTTTCCATCTTCTCGAAGTTCACGAGGTCGGCGACAATAATACGGGCCGCCACGGAGTAGCTGTTGACCACGTACTGGTTGCCGTCCTTGTCCGACAGGTTCATGTACTGGGCGTCTTCCTGGAGGTTCATCTCGATGCGACCCGTGTTCGGCTTGGAAGCTTCTCCCTTGAAGAGGGAACCGAGATCAGCCAGGGAGATGTTGTTGAAGATGGTGCCCGGAATCTGTTCGATGGGTTCCACCGAGAACGATGTCGGGTACAGCATGTAGTTGATGCCTTCCGCCTTCACGTGCGACGAATTGAAGAGCCCGACGATGGAATTCTTGATAGTCAGGTTCTTCGAGGCAAAGACGCCACCGAGCACGACCGAGTTCTCGAGCGTCACCGTCTCGGCGAAAATGCTACCGGCGACAAAGCAGTTTTTCAGCGACACCTTGGGAGCGTTCACATCCGAGCCGAAAACGACGCGGCCCGAATTGACGAGGGCCGAGATACGGTCGGAACTTCCGACCGCCTTCGTGAACAGCACCGTGTTCTTGCTGGTGGCGAGCACGTAGATTTCGCTTTCCGCGAATACCGACTTCGCAAAGCGCGTCGGGCCGCTTTCCACCTGCAGCTTGTCGGCATAGACGGCGCCGTCGATTTCCACGTTTCCTTGGACCGTCACGTTTCGCTTCAGTTCCTTGGTGCCGGTAGGGATAATGGAAGATTTGACACGGTTGTCCTTGAGGATAACGTCGTTGCTACCGATGCGGATGTCTGTCATGTCACTCATTTTGATTCTCCGATTTTAAAATTTCAGTTTGCCCCGTCCTGCTTCCACAGGCGATTGATCATCTCGGCAACCCTATTGTTCTTGTTCCTGTTCGCCTCTTCCGTGCCGTCCATCCATTTCTCGGTTTCCGACTGGAAGTAGAAATCCATCTTTTCCTTTTCCTCGCTTGACAGCGGCATTTCTTCCTTGTCAATTTCCTCGAGAACCCTCTTCGACATTATCTGTCGCAGGTTGAACGGAATATCCGATGGAATCTTGGCTTCGGTATAGGTTTCCTGGGTATCGAACCTGTCAGCCGTCACACCCATGACCGGAACATAGGTAAAGTTCTTTTGCTCCGTCGGTTCTCCATGGACAATCGCCTGCATGTAATTCTCGTATTCCCTTTCCTGGTCGAGTATGGTCGAGATACCGGCGATGGCCTCCTGGATGCGGCGGCGCAGCGAAGAAATTTCCAGCTGGATCTGGTAGGCCGGATTCTCTTCCGCAGAGATAAGGGTTCCTGCAACACCCGACTTGATGAACCGCTGCGCAAGGGCGTTCTTCCCTGCCGCATTGGCTTCAAATGCAGGCGCATCGAGGCTACGGATGCGACGGTTCAGCGCTTCGTCCAGGCCGTCGAACAGTTCCAGGTACTGCCTGCTGATGCGGGAATAGTCCCTCTCCATGGTCTCCTTCTGGACAGCGACCAGTTTCGATATCGAATTGATCCGCGCGAGCAGGGCCTCGAACTTGCTGTACATCTCGGCAAGCTGCTGCGAAATCTCGGATTTCACCATGTTGTAGAAGCCGCTGACAATCGTCTGCGAAATCTTTTCGCCAGACTTCTTGATGCTTGCGACCTGGGCCGCATTCATGGCAGCCACGGAGCCCGTCAGTTCCGTCACCGAATTGCGGCAGTCCCTGGCCGATTCATTGAAGGGGGCATCGTCCACATACAAGTCGACATTCACGTCCAGGTAGTCCTTGTCCGCGACTTCGACGGCCCTATGCCGGGTCCGCACGGGACTGTTCTGTCCGCCACCACCGAGGTATTCGGTGATATACTCGGTGTGCGTAGGCACCTGGACGCTAAAAGACTTGCTACCGGCCTTGTAACTCATGTGTTACCTCCGGTAACCCATGATTGCAGGTCGCTCGCGGCGAACATCTTCTTCACTTCCTCCGCGATGCGCGGGTTCAGCGATGCAAATTCAGGAAGCGCCGTCATCGCCTCAAACAGGGCGTTCCTCTTCTCCTCGGAAGAGTTGTCCCACGATGCGTTCCTCGCGCTCTCGAGGCAGGTAGTCGTAATCGTGCCGCGTTCTTTCAACCGGCCGTCTTCCGGCAGGGTCACGTTCCATACGTTGGAATCCTGCTGGTGAAGGCTTTCGGCTTCCGAAACCACCACGGGAACGTATTCCATGGCCGGAGTCTCCAGGGCCCCGTCGCACATGATGGGCTTCATCTTGCTCTCGTAATCCTTCTCCTCTTCCATGGTTCCGGAAAGGCTGTCCAGCGCCATGTTCGCATGCTTCTTCAGTTCCGCGTTGATGAACATCTGTGAAGCCGGCAGCGATTCCTTCGCATAGCAGATGGCCGATGCCACGTTCTTCGTAGTGGACTTGAAAATCAGGCTCTTCTTCTTTTCGGAAAGGTTGACCGCGGGCTTGTTGAGTTCCGTAATGCGGTTTTTCAGATTCTTGTCGAGCGTCCTGAACGTTTCGATATAGCGGCGGCTGATACGCTGGTAGTCCACCTGCGCCGTGAGGAGAATCTCGTGAATCTTCTTCGAGATGCTCTGCATCAACGCGAGCTTGGAATTCGCCGCATTCTCGTGAACAGCGAGCTTCTGGCTAATCTGCGACGCGATCAGGGAATAGAATCCGTAGTTCACGTTCTCGCAAATCTGCTTTGCCGACCTCTTTTCCTGGGCGATAACCGCAGCTTCCATTGCAACCACGGCTCCCGTCGTCCTGTCGACGGAAGAGGTTACCTCGTCCACCTTCCGCGCGAGAGGCCGCACGTCGATGGTGATGGCTTCGGTATGGTCGGCTCCGAATGACGAAAACAGACCCATAATCAAGCCTCCTCGTTATCTATCTGCGCTCCGCACTCTTCGCAGAACTTGGAACCGGCCGGGATCTTGGCCCCGCATTCCGTGCAGAACACGAATGCGCCCGCTTCCGCACCGGAAGCATCCCCGGATTCTTCCTCCGCAGCGGCTTCCACATTTTCCTCCGCAGCGGAAGCGGCGGTATCTACAGCGGTATCTGCGGCAGCCACATCCTCTGCGACGGGAGCATCCTCTTCGGCGGGCAGCGGTTGCACTTCCTTCTCTTCGACACCCATATTCTCGTACTTTTCGAGAATCGAGTCCACTTCCTTGATGAGGTTCAAGGAGAAGTCTTCCATCATGTCCTCGGACACCTGCGGCTCGGGCGGCAGTTCCGCGTTCGCAGCCGTATAGGCGTTGATGGCCAGCAGCGACCTGCGGCGGTCATCGAGTTCCTGGACGCTGTCGGAAGACACGGCGATATCCTTCGCCTCGGCATCGCGCAGCGTCGCCTCGAAGTATTCCACATACTTGAAGCGTTCCGACTTCTGCTGGATATCCTCGGCCACGCGGTCCATGTATTCGGAGAATTCCTCCTGCTGGCGCCTGCACGCCGCAGCCTGCACTTCCATGGCAGCGAGCGCTTCCGCCTTCTTGTCCTTGACCTGCACCTCGCCTGCGGCAAGCGAACCGCTCTGCTTCATATCGTCGAGCGACTGCTGCAGCGCCTTGTACGTATTCAGCGCCGTCATGAATTCCGAGTTCGCGCTCATGAAGTCGCGGATAAGGTCCTGGGCGGCGGCACGGTTTCTTGCGTTGAAGTCGTCCGCGTCACGATGCCACTGCATCAGGTAATCCGTCTTCTGGTTCTCGATATCGTTGTACACGTCGAGACGGTCCTTGCGGTTCTCTTCCATCAGGTTCTCAATAAGCGGCGCGAACACTTCTTCCTGAATCTGGTTCATGGAGAACGGCATGCTGGTTCTCGAGCCGTCCTCGGCAAGCCAGACGGACTGGAACAGGTCATACTTCACGCGCGAAGAAGCCTGCAGGTTGAACGGCTTGTAGGAAGTCGAATCTTCCTTGAAATCGAAGGCCACGTTCCGGATGCGCTCGATTTCTTCGGCTTCCAGGACGGGAGAATACTGGTTGTAGGCGGCCTTCAATACGTTTGCGAAGATGCCGTTGCAGTAATCGATCAGCTTGTCGCAGCTGCTCGCCTTGCTGGCCGAAATCACCTGGATGGATTCGCCCAGGGTCTTCATCAGGGCCTTGTAGTAATCGACATGGCTTGCGCCGCTGGAGGCATCGCTCTGTTCCATGTTCTTCTTCATGATATTGATATCATTGAACACCTTGAGCGACGTATCGAACTTCTTCTCGTCGAACACGTTGACGACCGGATGTCCGGCCGGAGCCTCGCTTGTCGCGAAATTCTTGAGGAAGTTGTCTTCCTTGGAATTGGGCTTCACGAGCGGAAGCGACACCGACTTCCTTTCGCTGTCACCGAGCAGGTAGCGGATATTTCTCACCTGCCTGTCGATGGAGCTCATGTAGTCGTGCATCGTCACGTTCTGCATCGAGGTCGAATAGTCGGCCGTATCGATCTGTTCCGTTTCGTCGGAACCTTCCACGACCGGAATCTTCTTGATTTCCTCGGCCACGGAATTGAGAGTCTCGTTCCATTCTTCCGGCTTGCGAATCGTGGAAAGGCTGAACTTCGTCTGTTCCGTCCCTTCGGTAAGGTCCACGGAGATATGTCCGTTTCCAAACGGCACGTTCATCTCGACCGGGACATAGGCCACGCCAATCTTCGAGACCTTGTAGTCGCGACGGATATCGGCCTTCGCCTGTTCATAGGCGAGAATCTTCTGTTCCGCAGCCTCGACCTTCTTCCCGAGACCCGACAGCTTGACCGCGAACACGATGATGAAGACGACACCCAGGATCATGAGGAAGACGCCCCCGCCCACGGAGGTCGTCGCGGCAAGGATAATACCGCCGATGGCCACCAGGATAAAGATGACGAGGCCCACGATGCTCGGAGTCTTGCTGTCCTTGATCCGGTTTATCTCGTTCCGGGTCTCGTCGATTTTCGATTCAAGTCCCATTTCTTCCGTGACGATTTTTTCGGCAGCGGTCTTATAGTAGTTGAACAGGATTTTGGCCTGGTCCTGGTAGATGTTTTCGGATTCCGCGAATATTTTTCCGGTCATGTTCTAATCCTTGTTTAACTCTAGTTCTTGTAGATAAGTTTTCTCGCCTGGAGCAGGCCAGCAAACGCGTTGATAGCATTCTGGATTTCATCGGCAGACGCCCCGCCCTGCTTGCAAAGGGAGCGCAGTGCAGAAAGGGATTCTACCATCTGGGCCTCGTAATCGAAAGCCTCGGCGCTGTTCGCAGGCGAAAGGTAGCGCAGGTCATTCTTGATTTTTGCGATAGCGTTCTTCTGCTCGGCCGGAATAGACGCATTGGCCGCGCATTCGACTTCCAGCAGCTGCGACTGCGAACGGAGCTGCGCAATCCGCGAAAACTCCTGCGTCTCGCGCTGCTTGACGGAGCCAATCTGGTGCGCGACCAGGCAGCCGAAGAACATCTTCACCATGAAGGCAAAGAATAGGATGAGCTGAATGACGACCACCGCGTAGAAAATCAGGTCGCTGTAGTGAGCCGCCTGCTGCATGATTTCGCTGTTCTCGCCCACCACCTTCTCGATCCAGTCCTTTGGCAGCCCCATGAACCAGCCAATGACTATATTGCGCGAGATGACAAAGATCAGAAGCGCAATCGAGGAGGCGCAGTAAGCGGTTATCGCAAACCACGACGCGGTATAGGCGGCAATCGCCTTTTCCACGTTCTCCGTCTTCGGCAGGATGCTGAAGAACGTGAACGGAGCCATCACCATGACATACATCACAATGATGGAAATGCATGTGAATATGAACTCCCTAGAACACTCGCCATCGCCATGGACGAGGAACAGGGCCAGTATAATCACTCCAAGCCCGAAAGCGAAAATAAATGCTCTAAAAAAGTTCAGCATGTTTACCTCAGTTTGTTGCCGCAGTTGGGGCAGAATTTAAGGGTCGGGGAAACGGCCTGTCCGCAGCGGGAGCACTGGTTGCCACCCATGCCTCCTGCTACCATCGGATCTGCCGAGGCAAGCGGAGTGCCGCAGCTGACGCAGCGACGGGCCTTCGGGCTGTTGTCGCTTCCGCACTTCGGGCACGGCCTGTACTGGTTGCCGCAGAAGGGGCAGAACTTCGATGTCGAAGGGAATTTCTTCGCACATGCGGAACAGAACACTTCGCGGGGAACGGCCGCCATGCCGCCAGTCGCACCGGGCATCATGCCAGCGCCACCCGGCGCCATGCCCTGATTGGCAGCCATCAGCTGGGTCGGGTCGTTTACCGGGTTCATCACGGGGGCACCCTGCATCATGCCGGCTCCCATTCCACCGCCCATGCCGCCACCCATCATCAATGCCATGCCGAGCATTCCCATCTCGCCGCCATTGTTGATAGCGTTATTCGCGGTGTCGAACGCCTGCTGCTGAGCCCAGCTGTAGCCAGCGATATTCTGCGTTGTACGCGCCGTCATCGCTTCCATCACCTTGCGCCCGTCTTCCGTCGTTTCGTCCACATCGATGGAATCGATGTTGAAGGACCTGAGCGAGATGCCGAACCTTTCGAGGAACTCGGCTGCAGGCTCCTTCATAAAGTTGGAGATGTCTTCCAGATAGGCAGAAATGTTCATGATGCTCAGGCGGTTCGTCTGCATGTACTTGCTTACGAAACTGTTGAGCTTCATCGTGAGTTCGGCCCACATGACATTGCTCAGGTCGACAACGCTGAACGACTTTGCCGTCTTGACGACCTCGGTGAGGAAGCACTCGGCGTTGGTAACCTCGATTCCAAAGCGGCCCTGCGAAATGACCGGGATACGGGCGTTGTAGCCGGGATCGTATATGTTGAACTTCTTCGTAATCCAGGGGATTGTCGGGGGGATGCTCTTGTTCACGAACACGACCACCGACTGGAACGGATTCTTACCACCGAACGGTATTCCGAACAAATTCCTCAGGAGCGGCAGGTTCTCGGTGCTGAGCGTGTGCTTGCCAGGGCCAAACTTGCCTAGTATCTGTCCCTTCGAAAACAGAACTGCTTCCTGGGACTCGTTGACGATAAGTTGCGTGAATGTGCTGAGATTTTCTTCAGGATACCTATAGGCAAGCGCGTTGTTGTCAGGCGGCTGCCAGGATATAGAATCGATAATGGCCATGTTTATTCCTCTTCTTCGTAGGGAAAATGTATACTTAAAGTAACAAAATATCTAATCTGAATTTTAATGTTTGCAAAATTTTACAATCAGGCATTCGCCCACTCTTCTCTCCCCGTAACGCCTTATTCCAACTAGGACGATTTTTTTCGCGAAAAAATGAATTTTCACTTGTTTTTTTGCCCAAAAAAGATGTATATACTCTAGATGCGAGGCAAAAAAGGCCCTGCAACAGTAAAATACAACGTAACACTACTTATACGGAGGTATTCATATGGATATTCAGTTTTCTGCTCGCCACTTTAATGCATCTGCCGGTCTCCAGGACCGAATTCAGGAAGAAATGGACAAACTGGCCAAGTTCTACCCGAACATCACGGGAGCCTCCGTCATCCTCGACCACGAAGTGGAACACCAGCGTCACTGCGAAATCTCCGTGAAGATTACGGGTAACGTCGTGGTCGCCTCGGCAGACGAGGAAAACATGGGCAAGGCCGTCGACGTCGCCCTCGAACGCGTCAAGGTGCAGCTCAAGAAGGCCAACGACAAGCAGAACGATCACCGCGCACAGCCCGTTTCCGACCTCGCATAAGCCGTGCCCGAATCCAGATTCAAAGATCTCAACATCCTGCACCGGGAAAAACTCCCGGTGCGGGGCTTTTTTGATAATTACGGCAAGGACCTCCAGCTCGCGCAATATTCTCCCGACGAGGACCTCGATACAAGCATCGCGGAAAGCGGCATCCACCGTCCGGGGCTTGCCATGGCGGGCTACACCAAGGTCTATAGTTCCGAACAAATTCAAGTCGTAGGCCACACGGAATGGAACTACCTCGAAAGCCTCGGCCCCGAGGGCCGCAAGAAGGTGTTCGACTCCCTTTCCGTATTCAGGGCCCCGATGTGGGTGGTGACGCATGCGCAGAAACCGCACGACGAACTCCGCGACATGTGCCACAAGCTCCACATCCCGCTGTTCTCGACCACCCTCCACACCTACGAGTTCAACAAGGGCGCCCAGCGCATCCTCGAAGAATATTTCGCACCGCATGCCGTCATCCACGGAAGCCTCGTCGACGTCTACGGCATCGGCATGCTCTTCGTGGGCGATAGCAACGTCGGCAAGTCCGAATGCGTGCTCGACCTCGTCGAAAGCGGCCACCGCATGGTTGCAGACGACGTTGTCCACATCAGCCACGTCGGCAACGCCATTATCGGCCGCCCCGACCCCATCGTCCGGCACCACATGGAAATCCGCGGAGTCGGCCTCCTCGACATCCGTTCCATGTTCGGCATCCACGCCATCCGCAAGGTGAAAAAGATCGAAGTCATCGTTGAGCTCCAGCCCTGGCAGCGCGACGCGCGCTACGAACGCACGGGCCTCAACGAGTTCGACGAATCCATCATGGGAGTCAAAATTCCCAAGGTGGTACTGCCCGTGGCGCCCGGCAAGAACCTGACCGTGATTTCCGAAGTTATCGCAATGAACACGCTCATGAAGATGAACGGGCAGAACGTCGCGAAGGATTTCAACGAAAACCTGATGCAGAGGATCAAGGCGAAGGGCAAGTGCGGCGAACCCGCGTTCGAAATGGACATAGACCAGTGGTCGCTCTACGAATAGGCGAATCAAATATCTATCTTTCTGCCGATGAACCAGTTCCGAAACACAATCAAGAGCAACCTGTTCCCCTTTATCGTATTCATGATATTGGTGGTCGGGTGCGCGGCGGCGTTCTACTTCTTCCACCCGGCGAGCCCCTACCATGCGCGCTACAGCTTCGTGGTGAGCTACCAGTCCATCGGAACGCTCTCGCCGGGCAACCTCGTACGCGTGAGGGGAATCGAGAAGGGCCAGATCCTGAAGGTGGAACTCACGGACGACGCCGTGTTCGTGAAGGTAGAAGTCTTTGCGGACGCTAAAATTTCGAGGCACTCGGAATTCAGGCTCGTGAACGCGGGGCTCATGGGCGAACGCGAGATGAGCATCCTCACCGCGGACGACAGCGACTGGATTGTCGAGGGCGACACCGTGTTCGGCAATTACGACGACGGCATTGCCGGGGTCGGCAAGGTGCTGCTCGACGCCATCGACGACATCAACCAGATGAAGGACATGGTCGTGGCGCTCAAGGATTCGCTCACCGTGGGCACCTCGGGCAAGCGGATCGACCGCATCGTCAGGAAGGGCGGGCGCATCGTGAAGGCCTCCAAGAACCTGGTGAACGACACGCGCGACCAGGTGCTCGGCGTGGTTTCCAAGGCCGAGGAGACACTCGCGAAGACGCGTGAGGCTATCGACGCCGAGGCAAAGCGCGGGTCCATTACCGTGGACACGGCGTCAGCTCTCCTGGACCGCGTGGACGGCCTGCTTTCGCAGGTGAAGGAGCTCAAGGCGGACGCGGACGCCCTCGCCGCCCGGATTGACGCCGAGGACAACACCGTAGGGCTCGCGCTCAAGAGCGACGGAAAGCTCGCCAAGGAGACCGAAAAGCTCGCCCTGGACATCGACAGGCTTATTTCCGATATAAAAAAGCGCGGTCTCAAGCTAAATGTGGATATTTTTTAATTTTTCTTGTCCTTTTTGTAAAAAAAAAGATAGTTTAGCCCGTATAAAAGACAACCACCAAGATTCACCGACTCTAACAAGGAGTTAACCATGACCGAAAAGAAACCTGCAAAGATGAGCGATGCCGATCTCAAGTTTTTCGAGGAGATGCTCATAGAGAAGCGCCGTCAGCTGGTAACCGCCCAGAGCGAGTCGGAAAAGGCGAACGCCTTCCAGGGCCAGAAGAACCAGTCCGGTGACGGCGGCGATTCCGACAGCGCCGATTCGGCCACCGACTACAACACGCTCGAGACGACCTTCTCGCTCGCCGCGCGCGAAGGCAAGTACCTCGTGTATCTCGAAGAGGCCCTCAAGCGCATCCACAACGGCACCTTCGGCATCTGCAAGGTCTGCAAGCAGCTCATCCCGAAGGCGCGCCTCATGGCAGTCCCCACGGCCACCAAGTGCGTAAACTGCAAGGAAGAGACCAAGAAGAAGGAACAGGAGAACAACCGCATGGAAATGGCGAGACTCTTCGCCGAAGCCCAGAGGAAGGAACTCCAGAAGAAGGCGATGGGCCGCTAGCCTCTCGCCCTACAGCGCGCCGAAGAAGGTATCGGCAAGTTTAGCGCGGAACGCATGGATGCGGTCCGCGTTTTTTTCTCGGTGCGGGTAGGTGAAGTCGGAGAGGAGCACGACCGCGGCGCCTGCGCATGGGTCCGCGACGATGCTCGCACCGGTGAAACCGGTCTTGCCGAAGGCATGCGGGCTCACGCGCGAACCCATGAACTTGCCCTGGGCAAGTTCCCAGCCGAGGGCTGTGCAGGCGTCCGCTGCACTCGAAAACGCACGGGCTTCCGGCAACAGGAACGCATTTTCGCTCACCATCTTGAGAATACCCGCAGGCGCGACGCGGATTTCGCATCCGTCGGGGCCACAGGCTACACCGTCGTCCATCACCATCTTCACGAACTTCAGGAGGTCGGGCACACAGCTGAACATGCCGGCGCTTCCGACCGGGAACAGCTTGCGCAGAACCCAGGCGCTCTCGTCATGGATTTCGCCACAAATCTCGCGCCCGCGGAATTCGCAGATTTCCGTCGGGGCAATCTCTTCGCGCGGAACCGGGTTCGTGTCGCGCGTCAGCGGGTCGTAGCCGCTTCGCGACATGCCGAGCGGCCCGAAGAACCGCTCGTAGCCCTGCTGCTGCAGGTCCTTCCCCGCGATGCGCTGCAGAATGAGCCCAAGGAGCACGCTTGCCGGATTCCCGTAGTTGAAATCGGCACCGGGCGCCTTTGAGAACTGGTAGGTAAACAGGGCGTCGAGAATCCCTTCGGGCGGGAGTTCGCGAAGCGTCTTCATCGGCACGCGGTAATCGAGGCTGTGCGTGAGCAGGTGGAACACGCGGATGTCATCGCGGTAGTTTGTCCGCATTTCCGGTATATAGTCTGCAACGCGGTCGTCAAGGGCGAGTTTCCCTTCGAGAATATACGAGAGGGCGAGCGTAGAGGTGGGGCATACTTTCGTGAGGCTTGCAATGTCGAAAACCGTATCTGCGGGCGTATCGAGTGCAACCGTACGCGTGGTGCCGTCGGGCAGAAGAAACCCCGCGACCGCCTTGTGGAATACACCGGTTTCTTCCGCCTGTTCCAAGAGCCGCAAGATGTTGCTTTCGTTGAATACCATGGGAAACTCCTGCCCGAATTATAGCAAAGTTGACGTTTCCCCTCTTTTGTATTATCTTATTTCCCATGGCAGAAGAGCAAATCGACATCCTGAATCCGGACGGCACCCCCGCGGGCTATTCCTGCGGGCGCACGCGCGTACATGCGGAAGGCCTGTGGCACCGCACGGTACACATATGGGCGTTCAACGGCAAGGGAGAAATCCTGTTCCAGCTGCGGGCCCGCGTAAAGGAAAACAATCCCGGACTCTATGACACGAGTTGCGCAGGCCACATCTCGGCCGGGGATTCAAGCATCAACGCCGCCGTGCGCGAACTGCGCGAGGAACTGGGACTCGCGAAAAGTCCGCGCGACCTCGAATACCTATTCGAGGCGACACACGAAAGTGTGCTCAACGGCGGCAGCTACCTCGACAACGAATACTACGATGTGTACAAGGTAACACTCAGCGACCAGGAGGCGAACTCGCTCGTCCCACAGCCCGGCGAAGTCGACGCCTTCAGGTGGATGACGCGTGAAGAATTTTTCGCAAAGCACAAGCTCCACCCCGAAAAGTTCGTCGACCACCCGAAGGACTTCCAGTGGCTGATGGAGAACGCGGGCCGCTAGCCTACGCAGGGGGAACCATGTCGAAAGCGATTGCAGGGCACCGCTACCGCCACTACAAGAAAGAGACCATGGTCTATACCGTGGTCACGGCCGATGCACTCGACTGCGAAAGCGTGAAGCCCCTCGTCGTCTACCGGAGCGAGTACGAGACACCCGACCACCCGAAGGGGACGCTCTGGGTGCGCGACCGCAAGGATTTCGAAAGCAGGGTGACGCTCCCCGACGGTTCTACCGTCGACCGCTTTACCGAAATCTAAAACTGCGGATGCATCCGCCGCCTAAAATTTCTACCTTTGTGGCAAACAAAAATTCCCTTTTTGACAAGGAGTCTCTATGGGCGGCTTTTGTGGTGTTGTTTCCAAGGAAGATTGTGTCAGCGACCTCTTTTTCGGGACAGACTACCATTCACATCTAGGTACACACCGCGGCGGCATGGCGGTTCTGAACGGCAGCGGCAAGTTCCACCGCTCCATCCACAACATCCAGAACACTCCGTTCCGCAGCAAGTTCGAACATGACCTCGCCGCATTCTCCGGCAAGGTGGGCATCGGAGTCATTTCCGACACCGACCCGCAGCCGCTCGTCATGACCTCCAAGCTCGGAACATTCGCGATTGTCACCGTCGGCCTCCTCACCAACATCGAGGAACTGAAAGACGAACTCTTCCGCAACAACTGCATGCAGCTCCAGTATTCCACCACGAGCGGCATGGTCGGCCCGACCGAAGTCGTATCCGCGCTCATCGCGACCCGCGACTCCATCGTCGACGGCCTCAAGTACGTCCACGAGAAGGTGAAGGGAAGCTGCTCCGTGCTCCTGATGGACAGCAACGGCAGATTCTACGCGAGCCGCGACCGCTGGGGCCGCACCTCGATTATCCTCGGCAAAAAAGAAGGCTCGATGATCGCCGTGCAAGAAAGCTGCGCCCTCCACAACCTCGGCTACGACTACGTGCGCGACCTCGGCCCGGGCGAAATCGCAGAAATCACGCCCGATGGCGACACGACTCTCGTCGAACCCGGCAAAAAGATGGCCATCTGCTCGTTCCTCTGGGTCTACTACGGCTACCCCGCCTCGAGCTACGAAGGCCGCAACGTGGAAATGACGCGCTACCGCTGCGGTTCCGCGCTCGCGAAGCGCACCCCCACCGATGCCGATGCCGCCTGCGGCATCCCGGATTCCGGCACGTCGCACGCCCTCGGTTACGCGCACGAGGCCGGCATCAAGTTCGCGCGACCCTTCGTGAAGTACACGCCCACCTGGGCCCGCTCCTTCATGCCGCAAGACCAGAAGCAGCGCGAACGCGTCGCTTCCATGAAGCTCATTCCCATCCCGGGCCTCATCAAGGACCGCCGTCTCGTATTCTGCGACGACTCCATCGTGCGCGGCACCCAGCTCGGAAAGCAGGCCCTGAAGCTTTATTCACTTGGCTGTAAAGAGACGCACATGCGTATCGCATGCCCGCCGCTCGTTTACCCCTGCAAGTTCATCAACTTCTCGCGTTCCAAGAACGAATACGACCTCATCACGCGCCGTTACATCCGCGACCAGGAAGGCGAGAACGCCGACATCGAGAAGTACACCGATCCGGATGGCGACGCCTACAAGGGCATGGTCGAATACATCCGCAAGAAGCTGAACCTCACGACGCTTGCGTTCCAGCGCATCGACGACGTGATTCACGCCATCGGGCTCCCCGAAGACCAGCTCTGCACCTACTGCTGGAGCGGCAAGGACTACGCCGAAACCGGCGACTGCTACCACTGTCCCTGCCACCAATGCCAGGAAGAAGAAGAGAAGTAAGGACTACTCCTCTTCTTCGATACCCATAAGCTTCATCGCGGCCTTCCAGGTTTCGCGATTTTCGAAACCGTCGCGCTTGCCGCCACCATAGCGCGCATGCGCGAACTCGTTGACAAGGGATTCCCACCCTTCGAGCTTGCCGTCCTTCACCATTGCATCCAAATTAACGGACGCAGCCGCGGATTCGTCGACGCCATCCATTCCCAGACGCTGTGCGACATAGCCCTTGCAGACATTTTCCAGTTCCAGGAGCCATTCGCGGCTGTCGGCGGTGTTCACGCGCTGCTTGAGCACCAGCATCCGCTCGCGCAGGGCATCCTGAGCCGCATTCCTGGCCGCGAGAGCCTCCCGCGCCTTGTTACGGCGCCGCATCCGCCAAAAGCCCGCAAGGAGCACGCACACGGCAACCAGGGCGCCAACGGCAACAGGCAGCGGATTGAAAGGCTCGTCCACGCGGATGGCGACACTTTCGCTCCGCAGGTCGAGCGGCCGCCCCACCTGCGTCGGGATCTCGAAACGCATCGCGGGGACATTCAGGTTTCCCGTATCCTGCGCCACGATCTTGTAGGTAAACTTTATCGAAGCGATTTCCTTGCCGTCCTTCACGGCTCGCGCCGATTCCTGCGACACCCCCACCTGCGTAAGGCCCTTCGCGTTCGCGGAACTCGCAGGCACGACCAGCAGGGCGCTTCCCTGCACGCTCCAGCTGACCGTCACCGGGAATTCGAACGTGTCACCCACGGTAATGGCAGGCATCCCGCCTTCGGGTCCCGCCGTTATAGAAATTCCCAGCTGCTCGGGCGTCGGCATCGCCATCTCGGGAGCGAGCGCCGCAGAATCCACCGCAGCACTATCCTGTAATGCAACATCGGCAGGCGCACCTGCCATATTCAAAGAATCATTTTCCATACAGGGAGAATATACAAAAAAATTTTATTATATTATTTTCAAATAGGAGTCCCGAAATATGACTATTTCCAAAAAGCGCATCCTGACGTGCATCGCCGCCGCGTCTATCCCCCTATTCTTTGCCTGCAGCGACGACAAGCCGACATCGCCCTCTGGCGGCGACAATCCTGTCGTGAGTTCGGCAGCCGCGCTTCCCGAATCGGCAGCAGGCCAACCCGAGGCGACATCTTCCAGCGCAGAAGGCTCCGAAACCATTACCCCCGAATCCTCGGCCGGCCCGGTCGTTGAATCCAGCTCCGCCACGGAGGTCGTGCCCGAAAGCAGCAGCGCCCGCTTCCGCGAGCCCACCGAAGAAGAAATCGCCCAGGAACGCATCTATACAGCCAATTCCGAAACGACCGAATTCGTGGAGCTCCCCACACTCTACAAGAGCCTCGACCCCACCGACCGCGTGGCTTTCGTCATCCGCCACGCCCAGCGCGAAAAGAGCACCGGAGTCGAATCCCAGCTGACCGAAAAGGGCATCGAGCAGGCCAAGACGCTCGGCAGCCACCTCGTCAGCGAAGAAGCATTCTCTTACGGCTCCACCGACTTCATCCGCACGCGCGCCACGGCCCAGTACATTTCCGAAGGCCGCGGCCAGGTATTCCCCGAACCCATCGTGCTCCCCGAACTTGTCGCAAGCACCTTCGTCGCGGACCAGGAAAAATTCAAGACACTCATGGGCGAAGCGGGATACATCGACGAAGCGTTCATGTATTCGCAGTGGGCATTCGACGGCGACTTCGCCGAAGCCTTCAACGATCTCGAAAAGACGGGCGTCCAGATTATCACCCAGGCAATCCTCCCGAGGATGTCCACCGAGAACCGCGTCAACTTCTTTATCAGCCACGACATGTTCCTCGGTCCTCTCGTCGCCTACTGCACCAACCGCAAGCTCACCATCCTGCGCAAGCACGCCACGGCCACCGAAGACTGCACGAACTGCCGCTGGATCAAGTACCTCGAAGGCATCGCAATCATCGTCAAGGCCGACGGCACACGCAAATACGTCCCCGTCTCCGGCAACATGATGAACTAGGAAACAAGCCCGAAAAACGGGCCAGCCCATTTCGCATAACATAAAACCCCGACTGGTGTCGGGGTTTTAAAGTTTCTAGGAACGGGAACCGCTATTCGGTGATGCGGATATTGCGGACCCAGCTGTTGGAGCCTTGCTTCACCATCAGCACGTAATTGCCCTGCCTCTGGTTCAGGGAGACCCTTTCGGAGCCGGTCACGCTGAACTTGGAGACAACCCTGCCCTGCATGTCCATCAGGGCCGCAGAAGCCGTCTGGGAGCCCGGCAACTGAATCAGGAGGGACTTGCCATCCACGCTCACGTTCAGCTTGTCCAGGCCAGACTTTGCGACATCTGCGATGGGTGCGGCCGACTCGACCAGATCCTTGCCATCGGGGCCCACGAGCTTGAGGCCGCTAATGTCGACCTGCGGGTCATCCCAGTTGTTGAGGGTCAGGTACAGGAACGCATCGGTAGTCGTAGCGGTAAATTCGCAGGTGATATCGATAGGCATCTTCTTCATGGCGCCGCAGTACTTGTTGCTGAGGCTATCGCCATTGACTGCATAGGTCAGCCAGAGGGAAGATCCCGGAGTCTGCGAAGCGCTGAACGACAACGTGTACTTGGAACCCGCCGTAAGGCCGGTAAGATGGCGAACGACCTCGCGGTGGTCACCCTGGATAACATTACCCATGTGGACACTCGTGTTGGTCTCGTTTTCAAGCACGACAGAGGTAGAATTCCAGCCGAAGGCGCCCGAGTTCTTGTGGTACTCGATAACCTCGTTGCAGGATTCCGGAACCACGAATTCCTTCGGGGTCACGGGAGTCGCCTTCGCAAAGTTCACCATGTTGCCGCTCATCAGGAGGCCCGTCAGCAAACGCAAGTTGGAATGGAAATAACCCGGCTGCTGAGCCATCAGGGCGCTAAAGTTCGTGTTCAGCAATTCATGGTAGGAATCGTTTACGATAAGCACGGAGCTCAACGAACCGATCGAAGAACCGTTCGCCTTGCAACCATTGCTCTTGCAGGGTTCGCCGTTCAGGTTCGCCGTACCATCCGTCTTCATGTTGATGTAGAGCTGGCCAAACGTCTTGGTGCTCACCCACTTCGCAAGCTTTTCGGACAAATCCTTCGCCTGGGAGTGTCCATACCACGCATAGCTCCAGGCCCAGCGCCACGGGGCACGCACGGCATCGTAGTCATAGCCGGCAAAGTTATAGCCGTTGTTACCGGTGATGGGAGAATAGGGACTGCCCATATTCGCCCAACCGGACGGGATACCCGTCGAAGAATTGCGGTTTCCCAAAAGAATATTGTAGTTGGTCGAAATCGCCTTGCTCCAGAAGCTCGCGTCATCGACATCCTTGAAGATTTCGTATGCTGCCGGACTCACGTAGCTCGGGTTCAGGTACGGGTCCCACTGGTTACCCACCTTGTGGCGACCGTCACTGGCAAATTCGCTCGTACGCATTTTAGCAATCAAGGTCTTCGCGTCATTCAGGTACTGGGAGTTCCCGAACTGGTGATAGGCCATGACAAGCGCGAACGCGACATCTTCTTCGGCGTCAGTTGCGCCACCAGAACCGACAGTACCACCAAAGCCCTGGATCTTCCAGTCCATAACACCGTTGTTAGAATGAGCCTTGTAGTAGGCCCAAAGCTTGTCAAACTGACTCTGATAGCTCTTGGTGTTGCTACTGAAGTAAACGCAGAGGATCATGCCGTAGCCGATACCTTCCGAAACGGTATACTGGTCTTCATCAAACTTGATGCGGGCCTGGTTGCCGCTTTCTTCGTAATAGGCCTTCAGATAAGCTTCGAACTGGTTCAGGAGCATCGTAGATGCAGTCTGGCCAGAACAGTTCCAAACATCTGCAATATTGGAAGCATAGGGATAAGTCTGGGCCTGCGGGTAAGGGAACTTAACCGCCGCCATAGAAAGCGAGCTTACGGCCAGAAGGCCTGCAAGGAATAACCGTTTCATTACTTATTCCTCCAACGAATAGTCTGCATCGCAGAACCGTCCTTGACAGCCACAATGTAGAGTCCGCGCGGCACATTGGCAAGATCGACCGTGTTCGTGCCCGCCTTCATGTAGCGCGACACGTTGCTCACGACGTTGCGGCCGGCGACATCCAGAACCTGGACCTTCACGAACCCGGAGCGCTTCACATCCACTACGAGCTGGTTACCGTTCATGCGGACCGTCGGGGCAAGGTTCTTCTGGGTCTTCGGAGCTATGAAGTTCTGCCCCTGGATTTCGGCCCATGCCTGTGCTTCCATCGCGACATCGCCCGTCCCGATAACAATCTTGATGTAGCTGAGCAGGGACTCGTACTGGTCATTTTCGGGAGCTTCGGCCTTGATAATCACGGTCGCATTCTTGCCACCGGCAATCAGGTTCACGCCCTGCTGTTCGGCATAGCCCGCGGGGTAGATGGTATAGGTGACCGGAACCTTGTGCGCTTCCAGCGTAAAGACCTGCGTCGTGGAATTCAGCGCCACGGTCTGGTCCTTGAAATACTTGGTATTGAGCGTCTGCTCGGCCTTCAAAAGCGAGAAGGTAATCGTCGTATCGAGGGCACGGTATCCAGAAATGGCCTTTGCCGTCGCATGGATATTAGCTGTCCCCCTGGACTTGAATGTCGCAATCCAGACCTGCTTGCCCTTGTCGCCGTAGCATTCGGAACTCGTGCAGGTCGCCTTGGCCACAGAGATAACGCTCGGATTGTCGGATTCGTAAGTGACATCGGAACCTTCGACGGTCTTTGTCACCTTCATCTTGTATTCAAGCTTGGCCGAGGAGTTGCCCGTAAAGTTGTTGCAGGCACCGCCGCCGGTAACGCGGCAGGTGATGGCGGCCTGTTCGAACGTCTGAGCAGGGACCTGCGTAATCACGACGACCGACTGGGAATTGTCGTTGCCCGTCATCACGGCATAGCCCGCACCGTTAATCTTGATGGTGCCGTTTTCAACCGTCGCGACAGTCGGATCACTGGAAGTATACGTGCAGGAACTTACAGCCTTGCCCGTAATGGATCCATCCATTTCGGACGCCGTGGCTCCCTTGAACGCGCAGGAACCCGTGTTCTTGCCGGCGACAAGCGAGTCCGCCCAGTTCTTGTTGTTGTACTTGGTCAGGTAGCTCTTGACAAGGTTGCCCGACGTGGTATAGGTAGCATTATTCAATGCAGACTTAGAATTGAGGAGAGTCGAACCGGAGAACATAGCAGAAGCTTCGCTCTTGCCGCCAATGGTTTCATGGCGCAGGGACCAGTTGCAGTTCGGAATCTGTTTCTGCTCCATGTAGCTTGTCCAGTTGTTAGTTTCGCCAGAACTCACATTTCCCGTACCGTTGGCATCGGTCGTACCCCATTCCGTAATGAAAACAGCCTTTCCATTGTTCAAGCAGTTTTCGATATTTCCCTTGAAGGAACCCACGGAATGCGATGCAGCATAGAAGTGGAACACATACCCAGAGTTGGCGTCATTCACACCCGAGCAGGAACCCATCTGCGAATAGAAGGGCGTGCCCACAAGAGCCAAGTGCTTGGACCCGTTATTGCGGATAGCACCAATCACTTCGTTTGCATAGCTAGCAATGGTTCCCATATCGGTATTGACAGGTTCGTTATAGACTTCCCAGATGATGTTCGGAACATCCTTGTACTTGGCTGCCATACGGCCAAAGAAATCCTTCGCATAGCTCTTTTCGCTCTCGGCGCGGTGGCTATGCCAGTCAACGATGATGTAGATATCGTTTTCGATGGCAGCCTTCACCATGTTGTCGAGCTGGGCTTCCTTGCCTTCCTTGTTTCCCAGATAGGAGTTTGCGGAAATAATCGCATCGTCGCTATTGGCCTGGCAGTCGCCGCCATTGCTGTTGTAGCACTTGATGCCCATCGCAAAGCGGAAAACGTCGATGCCGAGCTTTTCGGCAGCCCAGCTAATCACGGTCGGGTTGTAATACTGCGATCCCGTAGCATCGGACCAAAACAGGCTCATGCCGCGAAGCATCACCTGCTTGCCGCTAGCCTGACTTACAATTTTGCCGCTCTTGACACCCAGCGTTCCATATACAGAAACAGGGCCTAGACGCAGTGGCTTTGCATCTACCGCAGCAGACGCAAACGTCACTGCGCAGGACAACATCGCTATCGATAAAAGTTTTTTCATCATAAACTCTCCCGTTTTTTTGCAATCCACATCCGATTACAAAAATAACTTTCAAAGCCCTAAATTACACCACACATTCAGAAATTCTTTGTTTACATCAGTAGACAAATAGGGGCTTTTGTGAAGAAATTCACACAATCCTGGAACTCAGCGTTCCAAAAAAGTTATCAAATCTTAACAAAGCCGCCGTTCATCAACGTGCTGTACATGATGGTCAGGATTTCCTTGAAGTAGGTTCCCGTGTATCCCACCGCCTGGTATGCCTGCACCTTCTGCGTAAAGTAGTCGAAGCAGGCATTGTGCCATGTCGGGTTCACCCCGAATCCCATCAAGCAGTACATGCCGATATAGTGCTCGCCGGCCGTCTGGCTCGTCGAAAGCGCACCCGTGCTGTAGTTGTACGACGTGGACGGAAGCGAAGCCGGGTTGTTCGCCGTCGCGGTCGATATGAAGTTCGCCATGGCGGTCAGAATCTGCTGCGATTCGGCACTCTGGTACCAGTAGTAGTCCCACGCGATACGCCACGGGATACGAACGGATTCCTTGTCGAACAGCATGTAGGTGTTCGCGGCAGAACCGTTCTTCGGGTCGGCCGGCTGACCGGCCGCATTGGACCAGTCCGGGAACAGCGGGACGGCGCCCGCGTTCTGGATGTTAATCATGTAGGCGTAGTTCGCAGCAAGGATCGCATCCCAGCCACCCGTCGGGTCAACTTCCGCAAACAGGCGGAGCGCTGCCGGGGAGAGGTAGCTCAGGTTGTAGACGTCCTTGTTCGCCCACGTATCACCCGGGCGGATCAACAGGTTGTTGGGATTGAGTCCCTTGTTCTTGATGGAGGCAATCAGCGCGACCGCATCGTTCAGGTAGAGCGGGTTCTGCCACTTCCTGGAGGCAAGGATCAAGGCAGTAGCCACGTCAAGGTCGGCATCGAGGGCGGCAGCCGTAGATACCGTAGCGCTAAACGAAAGGAGTTCCCAAGGCATCAGGCCGTTGTTGTTGTTGTCGCGGGCGATGATGTTGTAGGCCCAGAGGGCGTCGAAGAGTTCCTTGTCGCCATGGAAGTAGGCTATAAGCATGCCGTAGCCGATACCTTCCGAAACGGTACAGCCGAGCTTGTTCGCAAGCGCCGCCGTAAGGGAAGTACCCTTCCAGCTGGACATCCCCGTAAGGGCGCACTGGTTCTTGTTTCCGCCATCCCAGACGACACGGGCGGGGTTCGTATGGAACGCACCCATCTTTGCCGTGAGAAGTTCCTTTGCGCGCGGACCTTCGAACAAGTCGTAGTTCAAGGTGGAGCCGCCCGTCTTTTCGTCTTGCAGCGTCATAATCCAGCGGGCCTTCCAAGTCGCATACAGGGCCGTCGCATTGGCGATGTTCGCATTGGCGGCAAGGCTTACTGTCGCGGGGGCCACGGCGGCGGAACTCTGGGGCGGAATTATTCCGCCATCAGCAGACGATGCGGGCAGAGGACCCGGGCCGGTAGCATCCGAAGACACGGGAACCTGATCGTGCGGATGGGTCGGATTGTCGCCTCCGCAAGCATAAAGACCAAAAGCCAAGGGCATCGCCAACAGGAGATGGGAATAACGCATAAAGCCTCACAATTTAAAATTTTCCATAATATATATAAAAAAAGAGGCCCCGTCTAAAGGGGACCTCTTTTTTTAAAATTCCTGTAAGTTAAATCACTTTACGAGAATCTTCTGGCTCATGTGGACGGCCTTGCCGGACACGCGGACCATGTAGACACCTGCATCGAGGGAGGAGAGGCTGATGGAGGAAGCGACCTTGCCGCTCTTCACAACCTGGCCCTGGAGGCTCACGATTTCGTACATGCCGTTGTTGATGCCGGTGAAGGAGAGCATGCGGTTGGCAACGATGGCCTTCACGCTGCTAGCGGCAACAGAAGCCTTGATGGCATCAGTGCAAACGGCATGGCCGTCACCGTCAGCCTTGCAACCGAAAGCCGGTTCAGGCTTGATAGCACCAGCACCCGTGCAAGTACCAGCAGGACCAACTTCGAAGATACGGAGCTGACCGTCAGCTTCGGAAGCACCGCCGTCGAGCTTGAACTTCACGGACTGGGCGGCCTTGAAGGCGTCAGCGCAGGAAGAAAGCTTGTTGCCTGCAGGAGCCCAAGTCGGCTGAGAGAAGTCGGCAATCGTCTTGCTGACCATCGTCGGAGAGGTAGCCTTCGTGAGGGTCACGGAGCAGGAAGCATCGCCGGACTTTTCTTCGGCAATTTCGAGCGTGACAGCGTTATCAGCCGTGTAGGTAACACAGAGGCCACCAGCAGCGGAAATGTCCAAAGGAGCCTTTGTTCCGCCCACGATGTTGAAGCCGAAGCCAACGAAGTTGTACGGATATTCAGCCGTCTGACCAGTAGTGGTCGGATCTGCCAGGTGGTACTTGATGGTCACGTAACCGAGGTTTTCGATTTCCGGAGCGATCAAGGAACCATAGTAGCCCGTGGTATCGTACGGATACATGGCATAGGAACCACCATTGTCGTTCTTACGGTCATCGTAGTCGTACCAGTAACCCATGGTGGTGGATTCGCATTCGCCGTATTCGTAGACGCAGTCTCCACCAGTGTTCACCTGCTGGTCGGAGCCGTTGAACCAAATCGACGTATTTACCGTCTGCGCCATTGCAAGGGAAGCAACGGACGCGATTGCTGTTGCAAGGATTTGCTTTTTCATAGTATCTCTCTCTTTTTTATTTCCCGACACCGGGAAAAAGGGTTTGTGGTTAAATATATATTCTTTTCAAAGAAAAAAAAGTGGAAATTTTGAATTTTTACAATAGTTTGTGATTTTTCACACTAAACGACAGCGTTTTCCCGACTATTTCCTCTTCTTTCCGGAGTAATCCACCCCGGGGCGAAGCTGCAAGCCAATCGTGACCATCAGGGAAACGATGCTTTCGTTGTGGTCCTGGCTCAGATCGTAGGCGGCAATTCCTGCCAAGCCTTCGTCCTTCACCAGGCCGCAAAGGGCCTTCATCGAAGGGATTCCCGTAAACACGATCGTTTCGGCATCGCTCACGGCCACTTCGGAAGCCGAGGATTCGTCGAACGAGACCTTGTAGTCGGGCGCTTCGAACTTCTTCATCAGCTCCTTGTAGGGGATGAACCCTTCGTTTCCGCTGCCGACTCCCTGATGGGAAGAACCGAGACCCGAAGCCCCAGCAAAGGACTTACCGTAGAGGGAGACCACCGGGACAATCTTGTCCTTGGAAACGCCCTTGCCGGCGAGACCGTCGACAGCGCCTGCGATATCCTGCTTCGAGAGGTTAGGCTTGACCGAGGATTCGGAATCGCTCATCTGGTCGCCGAGCATCAGCACCACGTAATCGGCCTGGTTGAGGGCATCGGAATAAGCATCCATGGAACTTGCGTAGGTGAGCACGGCCACTTCCTTGGAAGAAAGCTTGGACTTGAGCGCACCGACCAGCTTGCCGATAGCGGCAGCGTCTTCGCCCGTGGCGTTCTGCCAGTCGAGCTCGACACCGCCGAGGTTATATTTCTCGACCCATTCGGCAGCGGCGTCGCAGAAAGCCGAAAGCTTGGAATCGTCTTCGGCGATTGCCTTCAGGTTGCCTTCCACTTCAAAGCCGCCAATTGAGGCGATGAGGGAGACCTTGTTTTCGGCGGCTTTCTTCGCCAGTTCTTCGAACTGCGGGGCATCGTTCTCGTCGGCAAACGCGATCGAGCCGTCTTCGGCCGGAGCCAGGGAGGCGTAATGGATATGCGTCACGAACTGGTAGCGGACATCCTTCGGCATGAACTGGCTATACTGGGCCCAGTAGGGGAAATAGCCGATGACCTTAAACGGAGCCGCAATGGCGGCGGCGGCAAGGGCGGCAATAGCAAGCAATGACATCTTCTTCATAATAACCTCTCTACGGATTCTCGATCAAGTAAACTTCCCAATCGGCTTCGTTCCTGCAATACAGGTCGGCGGAGAAATCCCACACGCGGTCCTTGTTGCCTGCAGGAGCCACGGCATTCTCGCTCATCGGCTTGATGGTCGTCTTCTTGTTTATCTTGTCCGTAAAGACAGAATCGACCTTGATGGAATCGGGCTTCTCGGTTGGAGGGGGCTTGATGGTATCCGTGATGCTCAGTGTAGGATCTTCTTCGATCTTTTTGCCGCAGGCCATCTCGGAAACGCAAGTATCGCCATTGGAAAGCGCATACTTCCACGTGGATCTCTCGGGCTCGATCAGGAGAATCGTATCCTTGAACACGTAGGTCTTGATACCGTCCGGAATGGTGTCATATACCACCTGGACATCGAGCTTCTTGATGTTCGCTTCGCCTTCATGGCAGAAGCGGTAGGGACGGCCCTCGTAGCGGCCCGCCATAATGTACTGCTTCTCGATGAGGCTAGAATCGACCTTGACGGATTTCAGGAATGCGAGATCCTGAGTTGCCGAAAAGCCGTAGCGGTGGAACTTCTTGAAGGCTTCGCGGTATTCCATGGCACGGGGGCCATTGAGAGCGTCAATCGTGGTGTCCCCCGTCACCGGGTCGACAATGAACATGCCGTTGACGAGCGCGGACATTCCCGGCCACCATTCTTCGTCGAGAAGCGCGTAATCCGTGAATATCGTCTTGACGGCGACAGAATCATCGAAAAACACGGAAGCCTCGTCGGTCATGGAGATAGTGTACTTAGACACCTTGAGGGTCGCGTTCGAGGAATCTTTTGAGGTAGTGGCAACCTGCAGCAGGGAATCCAGCATCTTTTCGCGGATGACCGTCAAATAGGCTTTGTTGGAATCCGCAACCGCGGCTACACTCTGGTAAATACCCAAATCGGGGTTTGCCCTCGCATATTCCGAGAGCGAAAAGTCATCGGGCCAGTTTTCGGAAATGGGGGCGTCGATGCTATCTGCAGAGCAGGCCCCAAGCACGAGAGCCAAGCCCAGACCCAAACCAAGTTTAAGTTTCGTATTCATATCCATCTCCTAGAACAAAATCGTAACGTTGCCCATGAGCAACAGTTTGTCCAAGCTCAGTTCTGCACCTGCAGAAACAGGTGTCACACCATCTTCGGCAAGGCCGTTCACCGTGTAGTTGACCTTGTTGGTCATGAGGCCACCCTGCAGGTCGAGCTTCGCACCGGCGGCAAGCTTGATCTGGAGGCCGCCCATGGCGAGCATTTCGTTCACGTCGTTGATGACGACCGTACCGGCTTCGTTCAAGGCGAGGCCGTTATCGCCGAATTCCTTCGTGAGCATCTGCAAGCCACCGAGGACCGAGAACGGGCCCCAGACATCGGCAGTGAGGCCACCCACGAAGCGGGATGTCTTGCGCTTGAGGTTTGCGCTCTCTTCGCTGCTTTCGAAGGAGCCCTGGAGGATCAGGCGGCGGTCGAGGCCAAGGAGCGGTGCCGCATTGAAGCCGAGCCCGGCACCGATGGTCGTGAAGTCGTTGTCGGAAGCTTCCGCATTATACTTCGAGAAGCGGAGGTTCAAGGTCACGACATCGTTCCAGCCGGCATTCGCGCTCACGGCAAAACCCTTGCGGTCCGGAGTGGCAAGGCCCATGGGCATCGCCATGTTCACGGACGGGTCCACGAATTCCTTCGCCGCCAGGTATTCCTGGTACTTGTAGGCGACCGCGTTGTAGCCGTTCTTGTAGAAGTGGCCCAGCTTGTAGTTGTTGTTCAGGCGGCCGAAGGTGTAGTAGGAGTCCTTCCTCTGATGAGTAGCATCGCCCTGGTCGAGTATGGCTGCCCCTTCGTTCTTGCTCATCAAGTTCTGCTGTTGCAGCACGTTGGTGTTGTAGAGGGCGAAGTACATGTTCTCGAGGCTTCCGTAACGGAAACGTTCCACGACGGCCTCGTTCGCACCCGTAATCAGCGCTTCGCCGTTAAGGATGGACGTGTTGCCTTCGTAGTAGCTGGACGCAGCCTGTTCGGACCAGAACTCCTCATCGTTCATCACGATGGTTCCCAGCACATCGAACTTGATTTTTGCAATGTTGCCGTTCACATAGGGCGACACGTTGATGGCCATGCCCTTGCGTTCGTCAATCTTGCTCTTGTGCCAGTTGTATTCGGTCGTCGTGTTTCTGTAGACATAGAAGAGCGTATCGTAGTCGATAGCGTTCGTATCGTCGTGAACAAAGCCGTTCTCGTCGAACTTTTCGTAGCCGATGCCGTAGACGCCCAAGGATTCAATCGTATCCTGGCGGTAGGCGTCTTCGCTGTAGGTCCAGCGGGAGCCCGCGATTTCGGACTTCAAGCCCGCATGCAGCGCACCGCCCATGATCAGGTCCTTGGAATCATAGTTCAAGATTCCGGAATAGACCATGTTGTCTTCGTAGTACATTGCCGCAATGTGGGAGTCGTCGCGGGAACGCGATGTCTTCTCGCGGTCGAACGTGTAGACGAAGTTTCCGCCGAGGGTCACGCCGAACGCTTCGACGCCGAGGTTCGAGCCGGCAAGGTAGCGGTCGCTCCAGTCGAAGTCGAAGAACACTTCGTCGTTCTTCTTGGCGATGTTACGGATACGGGCACCCGTCATCTGCACATAGAGATTGGAGAGGGGGCCGAGATCGAAGCTGTTGTACTTGAAGTTGAGACCCTGCAACAGGCGGTTGGAAGACGTATCCAGGGAGCGCATGGCAAGTGCATCCACTCGCTTGGACGCGAAAATCTCCGGTTCCTGGAGGATTTCGGTCTGGGGCACGTAAATCGTCAGCGGGGTATAGCCGACGCGCATGTATCCCAAATTGAAGTCGACGTGCTTGTTCAGGATCTTGCCGTCATAGCTGAACCAGTGGCCGATGATCGGGTTCACCGATTCTTCGTAGGCTGTCTGCCAATCCTTGTGCAGGCGGAGTTCGACCTTCGCTTCGGTCTCTTCGCTCGGGCGAGCCTTCACCACCAAGTTCACATCGGAGAACGCCTGGCTTTCGCGAGAATCCATCCCGCCCAGGAGCTGGTCGGAACTCAGCGTAGAAGAAAGGACGCCGGCCTTGGCCGTACCACCCACGCGAAGCCCCATCACGGAAGCATTGGCAGAATCAAGCGTTCCGACAAGGCTCTTCTGCTTTTCTACCAAGGTAGAATCCTCGGCATAGGCAAAAGCCATGGCTCCGCACAGGAGAAGCGAAATCTTGGAGGTCATCTTAAACATATCCTTATACCATTTCATCTTGCGTCCCCCTTAAAATTTGACGTTCAAGACTGCTTGAACCACAGCTTGGGAGAATTTGTGCGTATATTCAGGAACAGTGACGTTCTTGCCGCTCTCGGGGTCCTTCACCACGTTGCCATCGGCATCGCGCACCATGATATCGGCGTAATCCGGCATGTTGGATCCGAGAACTCCGGAAGTCGTATTGTAGGTATTTTCGGTCGTAATCCAGCCGTAGTTCAGGGCCAGGTAGACGCCGTCACCCACCGTGTAGTCGAGACCGGCCATCCACTGCATCTGCTTGCCCTTCAGGAGCGGATTCACATATCCCGGAGCGCCCCTCATGGAAGAAACCGCATCGAGAGTCATGTCAATCATCTGCAGGCCGGCGCTAAAGCCGAGGCGCGGCATGTACTGGACATAGAGCCCGGCATTGATGAAGTCGAGGCTCAGCTCACCCTTGTCGGGGACAGGGAGGACGGCCTTGCCATCGTCCGTCAATTCCTGGGTCTTCACGGAATGCTTGTAGCTTCCGGAAAGTTCGAGCGGGCGGCTAAAGTTAAGCATCTTGAAGACATCGAACTTGAGCCCGGCACCGTATTCCATGAACTGGGCTTCCTTCATGATGACGTTGTCGCTCTTGTCCTGGTTGAGCATCGAGAACAGGGCGCCGACTTCGACGAAGTCCTTGAAGCCCACCTTGAGGTCGGCCTTGATACCGTTCCTGTTCGGAGTCGCAAGACCGTTGGGCAGGCTCATCTGCACCGCGGGGTCAAGCATCGTGCTCAAAAGCATCAGCTCCTTGCGGGTGTACACGTAGTTGCTCCAGGAATTCTTGTTGAACGGAGCAATGTTGTAGCTGTTGGTCTGACCCTTGATTGTCGGGTCGTCGGTATTCGCGAGCTGGGTAGAAACCGGAGTGAACTTCGGGTCGAAGTAATACAGGGCTCCGAAGGTGGAGTAGAGCGGGGAATTCACGCCGAAACGGATCGTGTTCCCGTCCTTGTCCGTATTCAGGATGCGCGAAGCGAAGAACTGCGGAGACTGGGCAAGGTTGTTGTACCAGTTGCTGTCGTTCTTGATGTAGTTCACGGAAAGCTGAAGGTCGAGGCCCATCGGCAGCTTGTAGCCCGCGTTCAAAGTCGCGAGGATAGCCATGCCGTTGTCGTCGATTTCGTTTCTCTGGATAACGGCAGCGCCCGTCGCAGGGTCAACCGCAGGAGCGCCCGTCGTGGGATCCACGACCGTCACGTATTCGTAGAGCTTGTCGTTGGACATGGCGAATTCGCCCATCACGTCCAAGGTGAGCGCGCTATTCTTCATGATTCCGGCGACATCGGCACCGACGCGGCCAGCCATGATCGTGGTGCGCTGCGGTTCCGTTTCAAGCGGGTTGATAAGGGCCGTCTGGTATTTGCCGGCACTGAACTGGGTCGGGTTGTTGACCTTGTCCATCAATTCCGTGTCGGTCGCATACTGCAGCTGGCCGTTAACAATCAATTCGTGATATTCCGGACGGGAAGTGAGCGTGAACGAGGAACTGTCGTCGAACACGTACATGCCGGTAAAGCCGACGAAGACGTTCTTGTTGACCGGCAGGTATTCAAAGTTTCCACTCAACAGCCACTTGTCCATGTTGGCGGACTGGTAGGAGCCCGGATAAATCATACCGTTGTTGATGATGGGATCGCCACCGTTCGGCAGGAGGTTGCCGTTCGCACCCGAGAAGTCGAGCAGCTGAACGCGGCGGAGACGGGCAAAGATGCCTTCCGCGCGGAGTTCACCGGCGTAGCCGCCAAAGTCGTGGCGGAACTGGAGGTTCATACCCTGCAGGTTACGCTGGTTACCTTCGATCATGGCATCGCTAATCGCCATGTCGCGGCCCCTGGTGAAAATCAGCGGCTCGTAAAGGAGGCCATCGATACCCGACGGGGAGAACAAGGTCAGGGGGCTGTACTGCTGGCGGAAGTCACCGACCACCCAGTAGAAGTCCTTGCCGACATTGCCCTCGATATTCAACCATGCGACCGAGATGCTCTTCGCGGAATTCGCGAAGTAGTTCTGCATGCCCGCCTGGAAGCGGAGAATCATGTTGAAACGGGCCGCGTCGTAGGGGCGGAAATGGAAGTCCAAGTCGGCCGTCACGAACTGGGAGCGCTCGACATTGGGCATCTTGTTAATTTCGGCCTTCTCCTGGTCGGAAGACATGTAGGAGTTGACGAGCAAGCCCTTAACGCTTCCGCCTATTTCCAGGCCGCGCTTTGCTTCAAGGGAATCCTGCTTCGCTTTCAACAGCTGGTTCATCTCGTAATCCGACTGTGCGGACGCGACAGAAGCAGTGACAAGGAGAGATAACAATATTTTATACATCATTTTCATACCATTAACCCCTTAGAACCAAACCTTTGTTTCGGCAGTGATGAAGTGACCGCTCCAGTTGTTTTCGGGAACGTAGTTATCCGTATGCGTTGCCCACTTGTAGCGCATGTGCAAACCGGCACGGGCAGAGAAGTCCCAGTCGAAACCGATACCGAGAGCTGTCTGGTAGTAGCTGAGAGGAGTCTTCGTGTAAGTCGTCTGGGTTGTCGGAATCAGGTTGCCGTAAGCGCCGGCGCTGTTGATGCCGCCGACCGACACATTTGCATCCTGCACGGTGTAGCCATACTGGGAACGCCAGCATTCAAAGCCGACCTGGCCAACCAGGTGAATCGTCGGTGTCAGGGCGAACGTCGGTTCGAACAAACCGTAGAAGCTCCACAGCATCATGTCGGACTGTTCTTCGCTGTAGGCGATCGGGGCAAAGGTCTTGGAAATGCCCGAGATGGAGACATAGCCGGCCATCATCAGGTTGCGGTCCGTTCCGACCCAGTGGCCAATATCGTAGCCACCATCAATGGAGAGGTAGGTCGACCACTTGACGTGTTCGGGAACGGTCTCGGTCTTGAGCTGGTCCGCATTTTCATAGGCAACGAAGGATTCCCAGAGTTCCCAGGTTCCGCCGTAGAGGCCGCCGCGCTGGCGTTCCATCTTGCGGGCCGGGGTCAGCACGCCGGCACGGTTCACGTAGCCGTTCGGGGCAGTGGAGTTACCCGAGTCCGCCCAGAAGAGGGCGTTGTACTTGGTCCAGGAGTTGGAGCTTTCCCACATGTTGCGGCCGTTCAAGCGGTAGTTGAACAAGAGCACGTCCTTGCCCTTTGTGACCTGGCGGTGCTGGCCGTACTGGACGCCCAAGCGGCCGCGGTTGAATTCGGGTTCGAACTTCACGTTCACACCGGCCATGTTGGGGCCGTAGCGCAGGGAACCACCGTTCAGGTAGAATTCATCCTTGCGCCAGCTGCGGAAGCGGGACGGATCCGTAATGCCGTAGGGAGAGAAGAAATCCTTGGAGAAGTATACGGCTTCGACTGTTGTCGGCAGCCATTCGAGGTGCTTGTCCTGAATCTTGACATAGAGGCCGAATCCAGGGCTCGACGTGGCGGAAGAACTGGAGTCGCGGTTGTAGGAGCGCTTGTTCTCGGTGCCTGCGTTATGGAAGTAGGTCGAATCATCCCAGCTCAAGCCCACATCGGCCATCAAGTAAAACTTCGGGTTGATGTTTCCCTTGATATCCATCGTCACGATCTGGTTGTTTTCCAGATGCGGTTCGCCATCGAACTTGAGCTTTGTCCAGGGACCGGCGAATTCGTCTTCGTCGATGAGGCCCTTGTCGTAGAACACGCCCATGTAGTTCGCGCCGAGCGTCATGCCGTCGAAGAGCTTCGTCTTCGCAAGTCTTGCGTGGTAGACATCGCCGCGGAAGTCGTAGTTACCGTCCATCTCAAGTTCGCTGGGCTGGCCACCGTAGAGGCGCAGACCGTCGCGGGTGCCGGCATCCATGTCCTTGGGCTGCGAAATCATCGCCTGGGCGACAAGGCCGAAGGGCATGTTGTACACGTTCATGAACACGCCGCCGAACGAGCGGTTGGTCCAGAAGGCACGGCCGCCTTCCTTGACAGGCTTGAAGGACTTTTCCTTATAGTAGGTAGAAACCGTCTTTTCTTCTTCGAAGGTCTCGTACTGCCAGGCAAAGCGGGGCATCGTCTCGCGTTCCCACATGGTAAGGGGAGAAGCGCAGGCCCAGATCACGCCGCCCGCAGTCACGTAGGCGCCAAACACGGACGAACGGATATCGACGCCGAAGTTCATTTCTTCTTCGATTGAAGCCGGCGTGTAGTCGGTGTTGTGGTCGAACGGGACGCGTTCCCAGTGGAAACTCGGGTTGGTGTTCGGGTGGTCGGCCAGGTAGTTGGTGTAGAGGCCGGTCAAGTCGAAGGGGAACGTCATGTTGGTCCAGAGCGTCATGTAGGAGTTCGGCATGAGGACCATGTTCATCTTCAAGGTAGCATCCACGAGGGTGCGGGCCTTGTCGTCGCCATAGACGGGGGCGATTTCGGTGTAATCGAAGTTCTTGACACGGAACGCCATGTAACCGGAAACGGCGAGCGGGGCGTCGTCCTTGCCAAGCAAGGTGGATTCCATGTTGTTCGCGAGGGTATCCAGGTTTTCCTCGATAGCGGCAACGCGCTGTTCCGAGGTCATTTCCTTAGGCACGTAGACCGGGGCAATGGAAGGTTCCTTCGCAGGAGCCGTTTCCACGGCGGCGCCTTCGACCTTGGGTTCTTCGGCAGGAGCCGCAGGTTCGGCCTCGGCTACCGGTTCGGGTTCAGGGGCGGGTTCGGCGGCAGCTTCGGCTGCAGGTTCGACCGCCTGTTCGGGTTCGGCCTCGGCAACCGCTTCGGGAGCTTCCTCGGAGGCAGGTTCCTCTACTGCAGGGGCCTCGCTCTGGGAGCTTTCTGCGGCATCGATTTCCTCGGATTCCTGGGCCAGCAGGAACGAGGAAGAAAGCAACATAGCAACAATTAAATTACGCATAAAACCCTCTTAAATCTCGTTGCGGAACGGGTAATAGGCCGGGCCTTCGTAAGCCTTGCCATGTTTCTTGATGACGACATCGTCAATCCAGACCTTGAAATATTCGTTTTCATCCTTGCGGACTTCGATACGGAAACCCTTGAAATTGGCCCAGTTGAAGGGGAGCATCACTTCGCGGGTGTTCTTCGCATCCCAGTAGACACCGGTATTGCCGAACAGCTTGAGGGGGATGCTGAAATGGGTCCATTCCGTAGTGATTTCGCCGAGGCTCTTGGAACGGAGCTTCACCTGGAGGGATTCGCCGCCGCTCTTCACGCCGTCGTCGACAAGCACGAACAGGGCGTTCTCGCCACCCTTGGCACCCTTGATCCAGAATTCGAGGACGCCGTCTTCCATGTACGGGGTCAGGTCGACAGAACCGGCAATACAAATAGCCACGCCGGAATAGTCGCTTGCAATCAGCTCGATTTCCATGGAAAGGGCGCCTTCCATGGCATACTTGTCCGTAAGAACCGGTTCGGGGTTTTCACGCGGGTACTGGTAGGTATATCCACCGCCGCGGGGAATGGCTTCACGCATCACGACAGTGACAATGTCCTTGTCCGGACGGAACGGCTTGCCTTCTTTGAGGACAAAACGCCCCGCATCGCGGTCACGATAGCTACTGAAAGAGGCCGCATCCGCTAAAGAAACGGCAAGAAGCACACCCAGAGTGCACTTCAGTAAAGACGAGATTCTCATATGTTTCATACCTTAAGGAGTCTCCAAATACAGACAGAGCTAAAATATAATCTTTTTTCGAAACCATAGATTCCGAAAAAAAGACAGATTTCAAAGTCTCTGCCTAAAAATAGCTCTTTATGGCCTTTACCGAATCAGGCCTTTACCGGAATTATGGTTTCGGGAGTAAACACAAATGCGTAAAAAGGCCGTTACATCACCGAAAATAAAATTAGTTTTATACCCGTACACCAACCACGATGGATTAGGGTCGCCTATATGAAAAAAATTCTTTACATCGCATTCGCTCTTTCCGCTTCGCTTTTCATGCAAGGCTGTGACGACTCGTCCAGCGCGTCTTCTGAACCGGAATCATCCTCCGCAAAGACAAGCGTGCGTTCCTCTTCGAGCGTCGAAATAGAGTCCTCGTCCGAGACAAGCGACGACCTCCCCAACTACAGCCGCGCCATCGCCGTAAACAAGGCGCTCGGCCACGGCATCAACTTCGGCAACTCCTGGGAATCCGGCGTAGACCCGACAAAATCATGCCCTGAAGGGGAAGAGACCAACTGGTGCTTCGTCGAAGGCAAGGTCTACACCTACCTCGACGAAAACTGGAGCAACCCCATTCAGGACGAATGGTTCCAAAAGGCCAAGGACGCGGGCTTCCAGTCCATCCGCATGCCCGTCCGTTGGAACCAGACGGCACTTCACGAGCCCCCCTACACCCTGCAGCCCGAACGCGTCGAAGGCGTGAAGCGCCATGTCAAGATTGCAAACGGCCTCGGCATGCCCGTCATCATCAACCAGCACCACTTCAACGAACTCTACGCCAATCCCGAAAAATACATGGCCGCATTCTACGGCATCTGGGAAAACATCGCCGAGGAATTCAAGGATTTTGACAACGACTCGCTCATCTTCGAAATCCTCAACGAATCCAGGGAAAAGTCGGACTCCTATCTCGCCCAAATGACGGACAGCGCCATCAAGATTATCCGCAAGACCAACCCCGGCCGCACCATCATGATTGACCCGGGCAACTGGGGCAAGTTCGAACAGATGGACGTGTTCGCCGACATCAAGGACAGCAACATCATCATCGACGGTCACTACTACGAGCCCTACAACTATAGCCACCAGGGCCACAACACCGACTGCGCCAAGAAGGTTCTGTGGAAGGCGAACGACCAGGAAGCGACCCTGAAAATCGTGACCGACCTCAAGAGCTACATGAGCATGGCGAAGAAATACTTCCCCGGCAAGAACGGGACGCATATCCCGCTGAACATCGGTGAATTCGGAGCCTCCTCCAGGTGCGAAGCCTACGGCCAGGACGACGCGAACAGGGCGCTCTACATCAAGTCGATTGTCCAGGTCGCAAACCAGCTGGGCTACTCCTGGCACATCTGGGGATTCACCGGGGTCGGATTCGACATCTACAACAAGAGTACCGACGAATGGTACCCGGAAATCCTCAAGGGTCTGGGACTCGACAAGTAACGGATTCCGGTATTCAGGGGCGAACGAGAGAACCGCCCCAATGCTCGTCGAAAAAGGCTTGGAACAGAGGTTCCGGGCCTTTTTTTAGTTCCTCGACAACTTCGGCGACCGGGCGGCCGCTGCGGTAGAGTTCGCGGTAGGCACGGGAGAGCGCTTCGACGCGGGAGTCGGGGAACAAATCGGGATGCAGGCGGAGCGCATGCAGGTTGAGTCCGCCGTAGCGGATGGGGTTCCCGCACGCCTTGGTGCAGGGGGGCACGTCGCGGTCCACCTTGTGCGTGCCGCCCACGAACGCGTAGGCGCCCACCTGGTTACGCTGCTGGATTCCCGTAACGCCCCCTAGGGTCGCATACTCGCCGATGCGCACGTGGCCGCCAATCTGGCAACCGTTCGCGATGACGGCGCCTTCGCGGATGTCGCAGTCGTGGGCGATATGCGAATACGCCATGACAAGAACCCTGTCCGCAATCCGGGTGCAGCCGCCGCCCTGGATGGTGCCGCGGTTGACAGTCACGTATTCGCGAAGGGTGCAGCGTTCGCCGATGCTTACGCGGGTCGGTTCGCCCGCATATTTTAAATCCTGCGGAGGAGCGCCGAGGATAGCCCCGTCAAATACGTGCGTATCCTTTCCGATGGAGACGCCTCCATACACATGCACGCGGGATTCCAGGACAACGCCCTCCCCGATTTCCACGCCGGAATCCACGATGCACCACGGGCCGACAACGGCAGACTCGTGTATTTTTGCCTGCGGGCTTACAAATGCGGACGGGTGAATCATGGCGGAGAATATAGCATTTTCTATATTTCTGCATATGGGCGGTATCATTGTCGCATGCCTCACCGCACTCTACGTGCTCCTGTTCCTATTCTTCATAATAGGGCTTGTCCGCACGCACCGTTACAGGGGGCCGAAGGCGACCCCGAGCGTCTCGGTGGTGGTGCCGATGCGAAACGAAGAGGAATTCGCGCAGCGCACGCTCGAAGCCCTCGCCGTGCAGGACTACGCGGGCGAATGGGAAGTCATCTGCGTGGACGACCGCTCCACGGATTCCACGAAAGAGATTCTCGAGAAGTTCGCCACCACGCACCCGCGTTTTAGGGTGCTGTCGCTACCGCAGGACTTGCCGGTTATCGCAAGCCCCAAGAAGCGCGCCCTCGAAAGCGCGTTCAAGATTGCAAAAAACGAAGTGCTTTTGACGATGGATGCCGACTGCATCCCGCGCAAGAGCTGGATTACCGCAATGGCGGGAAGGTTCGTGGACGGCATTTGCATCGTGCAGGGGCCCAAGCAGAACAACGGCAGCCGCACCATGCCGCACCTGTACCAGAAACTCGAGACGCTCGGCTACACCGCGATGGAAGCCGCCGGATTCAGCTGGGGCCACCCGATTGTAGCATCAGCCGCATGCCTCGCCTACAAGAAAGACCTGTTTTTCAAGGTGGGAGGGTTCGGCGACCTCATCAACCTCTCGAGCGGCGACGACGACATGCTCATCCACAAGATGATGAAAATCCCGGGCACGAAGGTCTGCTACAACCTGGACAAGGACGCAGTGATCGAAACGGCGCCGGTGCACACCTGGAAGCAGCTTTTCAATCAGCGCGCTCGCTGGAGCAGCAACGGCACGAACTACGAGAGCAAGGCTTACGTCCTGCTGTTGACATTAATTTATACATACTACATCTGGATGTTCATCAGCCCCTGGTGCGTGACATTCCTGGATTGTCCATGGCAATGGTGCGCATTCAGCATCGCCCCGAAAATCGTCGTGGATTTCGTGTTCCTGATGATAGCGTCCTGGAAGCTGCATTCCAAGCGCAAGATGCTCGCCTTCTTGCCGGTAGAGATTATCCAGATTCCGATGATCGTGTTCGCCGTGCCCGCAGGCATTACCGGCATGTTCCGGTGGAAATAGCGGCGCGCGCCCATTCAACGGCTTCTTCGCCGTTCGTAATCTTTCCGTCGAGCTGGTGTTCGAAACTCGCCTTGATAATTTCGCCCATCTGCCTGCCGGGCGCAACGCCCAGGTCCAGGAGCATCTTGCCCGTAAGGTAGGGCTGCGGGGCAGATTCGAGCAGGCCGTGTTTGGCGGCGGAATCCCACAGGGCAGCCGCGAAATCCGAACCTGCGGGAGCGCCGCCAGCGAAGTATTCGCGCGGGACGCTTTTCACAAGCAGGCAAAGGAGTTTGAGTCCGTCAAGCTTCACGGCGAGGCGGCGAAGCGCGGGGATATCGCCTACGATAGCCGGGTCAAGCGAGCGAAGCGTTTCCAGGAGCGGCGGCACGACCTTCAGCAGGTGAACTTCGTTCGTGATGCGTTCCAGGAACCTGAGGGAGATTTCGGCACTGCCGCTCAGGAGTGCTGCAAACGCGAATTCCATCGCCTGCGCATCGGTAAGCGGAGCGGTGCCACCCTCATTCGAGTTGCGCAGTTCCGCCATGTTGTCAAGAATTCCACCCAGCGCTTCCCAGGAGCCTTCGAACGGGCGGATTTCAGGGAAGTATTCGTCGAGCCTTATGTCCAGAAAGGCGCGGAGCCCGAGGGACGGCTTGCCCGGTTTGAGGAGCCACTTCTTGAATTCCTCGAAAAGGCGCTCTATGCTCAAGTCATCGAGCGACAGCGTGCGGCAGAGTTCAACAGTCTCGGGAGCAAGCACGCACTCGAAACGGCTTGCGAACTGCACCCCGCGCAAGATACGCAGGGAGTCTTCGGCAAAGGCCGGACCCACATGGCGGAGCGTATGCGTCTTCAGGTCACCGATGCCGTTATACGGGTCGCAGAGCGTGAGTTCCGGCAGTTCCATGCCCATCGCGTTGATGGTGAAATCGCGCCGGAGCGCCGCCTCCTTGAAACTGAGTTTTTCGTCGGTATGCACCACGAAACCGCGATGGCCGTAGCCCACCTTGCTCTCGGTGCGCGGAAACGAGAAGTCGAGCGACAGTCCCTTCATGGCAAGGTGAATCACGCCGAACGCCTTCCCGACCAGGTTCGTGCGGCCGTACTTCGAGAGGATCGGCACCAGCGCGTCTTGCGCCATATCGTAGACTTCGATGTCGTAGTCGCGGCATGCTTTCCCCAGGAGCGCATCGCGGACCCAGCCGCCCACCAAATAGGCACGGCCACCCGCGTCGCGGATATCGCCCGCAATTTTCAACAAACGGTTCGGCAGTTCCGGCTCGAACCACTCCCCCGCAAGCGTCTGGATGCGTGCCATCTGCTAGACCGCCTTACTGGAAATTGCCCGCATCGGCAGCGGAAGTATCGGCCGCCTTGTAGCGGTCGTAGATGCTTACAGTCTCCTCGCCCGAGGAATCCTTCAAGGCTTCCGATACGGAAATGTCGCCTTTCGCGGAATCGGCAGAAACAGAATCCGCCAGGGCGCTCGCTGCATAGCGTTCGTAGATTCCCTGCCTCGTCTGGGTATCTTCGCCACGCTTTTTCGCTTCTTCCGCACGGCATTCGCGAAGCTCGTTTTCGATATAGGCGCGCTGGTCCGGAGAATACGTCTGCGTATCGAGCCTGTACTGGATTTCGGAACATACGAGGCCCTGGCGTTCGCCGGCGCACGCCGCAAGGACGGCCGCAATGGCAACTGCACCCACAAACGAAAGCGATATCCCGATATTCCTCACATTACGCATAGTTCCTGCCCTCCGTCAATGGACCACAAGAATTTTTCCCTTTACTGTTTTTTGGGAGGTCCGGACAACGTAATAGTAAACGCCGGGAGCGACAAGCTTGCCGTTTTTCCCGTTTCCGTCCCATTCCACCTTGCCGCCATGGACATCCTTCCCCGCAAACGACCAAATGAGCGAGCCGCCGCGGTTGTATATGTCGACACGGGCACCTTCCGAGATATTGTCTATCGTCAGGTAGGGGAAAACAGTCGGCCTGAACGGAATCGGGTACGCCTTCACTTTCGCTTCCGCAGAATCCGTCATGAAAACCGAAGCGTCGCGAAGGTCATTCCTCCTGTATCGGGAGACCCCGTTTTCATGCGTAAACCAGACCATGCCGAGTTTCTTGTCCACGGCGACATCCGAGACGTTGTCCGCCAGGAGCCCATTCCGGGACGTATACTGGGTCACAGACAAAGTATCAAAACTTTCCTTACGCACTTCTAGCCGGTACGCTCCGCGGTTCGAAGAACCTATCCAGAGATTTCCGTGGGGATCCAAGTCAAGGGACGTATATTCTGCGCCCTGGAGACCATTCATCGAAACCGGCTTCCGGACCGTGTCCTGGCCCAATTCCATGTAGCCGACACCCGAGGTCGTCACCAGCCAGAGTACGCTGTCCTTCTCGTTGAGGGCGAGGTCTACCGGAGTCCTGTTGTCGATGCTCGCTATAGTTTTCCGCTCTACCCCCACCAGCCTTCCGCCGTTTCTGGAAGGCGCCGGAATACGAAAGACATCGAGGGCCCCGATGGCAAAGACATCGAAGGCTTCACGAGCGGAGACATAGACGATCCAGTCGTCCCCATCGAGCGTCGCCACCAACGGACCTGCGCGGGTCGTACTTCCAATCCCTGTCGCACAACTCACCTCACCATCCTTCGTGATATACAGGAGGCTGTATTTGCCCTTCTCCACAGATATTCCCGCAAGGAAGCCGGACCCGTCAGGAGCCTCCGTAGTGCCGACCGTCACCGAGTAATGGTCGGCAAACTGCTCCATGCAACTTTCAATCCACGGAGTCAAGAAATAGTGCGGTTCGTTTCCAAGACCCCTGTAGACAAACAGGCCCATTCCCCAAACATGGTATAGCAGCACGCCGTCATCCAAAACCGAAAGGACCTTCATTCGGTTCGCATAGGCTTCCATATCGTTGCCAAGTCCATTGTACATGACTATAGGCTCGCTCCAAATGGATCCGTCACTCAAGGCGATACTTCCCGAGGGGGACGCAGCAATGGCCCCACCCTTAGGAAGCGCACGAACTTCGTACGCGGACCCCAGCTGGTAGATTTCGTGTTTGGAAAGGTCCTGCAGCCGTCCGTTTTCGTACTTGAAAATTTCAGAGGGGCCGACAAGATAGGAAAAGTCTTTCCCTTCAAGCACCCAGCGAATGCGGCTAACACCGTCCCTGTACAGGACTGAATCCGTTAGGGTCTTGCCACCGACGACAACATGGAGAGAGTCCCAGCAGGCGACACAGGTCTCGACGGGCTTCCACGTCTCCGGGTCGGCCAGACGCTTGTCCGCGGCCAGATTTTTCCAGTCCATGACACGCACGAAAGAGCCACGCACCGTCGAAACAAAGAGCGAATCGCCCCTGATTTCAATGCGTTCAGGAGGAGAGAGCGACAAGGAGACGTTTGCAACGCGCTCCAGGGAAATAATCGAAGATTTCGTTGACACGTCAAAAAAAGCGATTACATCTTCGAAGGGGATTACCAGTATATTTTCGGCCGACGCGACCATTCCGGGGATTACGCGGGACTTCCGGGAAAGGAAGGAACGGTTCTCGACGACCCATGAATCCCCGGCATACCTCGCCACCAGGCCATATTCGGAAATGGCATAGGCTGTCCCTTTGACCATGGCGACCCCATAGAATACGGACGTTTCAAGCCCCTTCTCCGACGTGAAAAGAAAATCGCCTTCCGAAGTCCTGTAGCGCATGCCCCCATCGGTCGCCAGCATCAGGACATGCTCGATCCGGATTGCGTCCCTTATGGGAAACGGTTCGGCAAACCCCTGCCACTCATCAGAGGCAAAGGCGGACGAAATCAGTCCAAGGAACAGGGATAGGTATATCAAAAAACGCACGACATAAAAATACGAATTTATCGGGCGGCAAAATAGTCCTCACGCGACCGTAGCGCCGTTTAGCGACCCATCGAGTTCGGCATCCACCATGTTTCGCATCTTTTTCAGAGCGAAATAGCGGCGCTTGCGGACCGCATTCTTGGAAAGCCCCAGTATATTGCACTGCATCTCGGTAGAAATTCCGCCCAGGAAAGTCATGTCGATAATCATTCTCTCTACCGGATTCAGGATTTCGGCTGCCCTTTCAAGCAGGCGCAAGGCTTCTTCCTGACCCTGCGACTCGAAAAAGACAGAATCCTCCAGCCGAAAGGGGATGTAGTCTGGCGAACGTTCGGCGACATACGACATCGGGGAAAAACGGGACCTTGCCGGCACTGAATCTAGAAAGGTATTGTGCAAGACTTTCACGAGCCAAGACATGACCTCGTCCCTCGACATGAGAGCCTTGGCATTTCTGCAGAATTTCAAGGCAACCGTCTGGAAAAGATCCTTGGCATCATCAATATTATTGCATTTTATCTCGCATAGCCGAAAGATGATGTCTCCATGTTTTTTCCAAGCCTGCTCCACCCACTCCCGAGCCTGCGTTTTTTCTAGATTTTGATTAATCATCGTCCATAACCAAATATTAGGCGTCAAATTTATGAATATCGGTGCATTTTTCAAGGCAGAAAAAAATTTTGCAAACAACTGTTGCCCTTTGGCAACAATCGTTTGCATTTTGTCAACTATTGTTGCCTCCGCATCCGCCCAAGAGTTCAACATGAACGCCATGGAACCTCCGGAAGCGTCGATGCACTATTCGGAAGGCGCCCTTTCCGAGAACTCGGAAATCACCGTCGATATCGTCATCCCTGACAACTGGCATGTGAACGCGAACGTCGCGGCCGACGAATTCCTGAAGCCCTCGTCCATCGAGATTGCTGCTCGCGGGATTGAATTCGGCGAGCCCAAGTGGTCCGAGCCCATCAAGGAATACAACGAGGTGCTCGAATTCGAGAACCTCGTGTTCAAGGGACACTTCCAGATTAAGATTCCCGTGAAGGCGGTTGCCGACGGCTACGACAGCCTCACCACGAACGCCACCTTCCACTACCAGGCTTGCGACAACTCCATCTGCCTTGCGCCCGCGAGTGTGGACATTCGCATCGGCAAGAACAAGGCAGGAATTTCCAAAGCCAACAGCGCCGCCGATTTAAAAAAAAACGATGAAGGGAACGGGACTCAAGAATCCAACAACGCCGCATCCGTAGCGCTCCTGCTCTTTTTCGCGTTTGTCGGCGGCATAATCCTGAACCTCATGCCGTGCGTGCTGCCGGTTCTCTCGCTCAAGCTGTTCAGCCTTATAAAGCAGGCGGGGCAGTCACGAAGCAGGCTCGTGGCGCTCGGCATCGCGACCACCGCGGGCATCCTCGCAAGCTTCTGGACGCTCGCCGGAATCGTAGCCGCCATCAAGGCCGGCGGTGGCGCAGCGGGCTGGGGAATGCAGTTCCAGAGCGCAGGTTTTATCGCCTTCATGGTAGTCATACTCACCGCATTCGCGATGAGCTTCTTCGGAGTGTTCGAAGTCTGGCTCCCGGGTAGCGCCACCACGAAGATGGATGCCGCAGGCCACAAGGCCGGGCTTGTCGGGGCGTTCTTTACCGGAGCGCTGCTCGTGCTGCTGAGCACGCCTTGTTCCGCTCCCTTCCTCGGGACCGCGATGGGATTCGCGTTTACCGCATCGACACCCGTACTCTTCTTGTTCTTTACTGCCGCAGGTCTCGGGCTTGCACTCCCCTACCTGCTGGTGAGCGCTTTCCCCGCCACGCTGAAGGTTTTACCGAAACCCGGCAAGTGGATGGTCACGTTGCAGAAGGCCATGGGCATCCTGCTGATCGCGACCGTCGCATGGCTCCTGTGGATCGTAAACGAGCAGGCCGGCGGAAGGGGCGTTGCACTCTTTGTAGGGTTCATCCTCGGTACTGTCGTCGTCAGTTTTGCCATCGGCAAGTTCGCACCTCCGGGTTCATCGTTTGCCAAAGAGGTTCGCTTACTCATTGTATGCGCCCTCGCATTTGCCTTCGCCTGGTTCGCCTACATCGCCCCACAATACGAAAAGGTTCTGGACGAACGGTTCAACGCCCGCATGGCCCAGCAGGTACTTGAAGACGGCTGGTACCGCTACACGCCGGAACTCGTCTCGGAATTCGCGAAAGCAGGCAAGACCGTATTCATCGACGTGTCGGCAGACTGGTGCCTTACCTGCAAGGCGAACGAGGCAGCCGTCCTTAGCGACCCGGCGCTGTTGCAGAAGCTGGACAGCGCGGGAGTCGTGCGCATGAAGGCGGACTGGACCCGCGAAACGCCCGAAGTGAACGAACTGCTCTACAGCATGGGAAAATCCGGCGTGCCCGCCTACGCGATTTACCCGAAAGGTGATAAGAGCAAGCAGGTCGTGTTGCCGGAACTCTTGACGAGCGGGCTGATTCTGGAAGCAATTCCGTAACATAAGACTAGGGAGGGGCTCGTACGACGGCCCCTTTCGGCGCATATAACTCGGGTCAACACCCGCGGACTTTATTTTTTTAGAATCTTCGCGCCGTTCAGGCGGTAGGATTTTTCACCATCGCGGACAATCGCATTGTGGCGCACCCTCTGCACGAAGGGGGCGTTTTGCTTCTGTATGTCGCGGGTCGACAACGAGCGCGGTATCGAGGATTTGACACTCTCATCGAAGACAACTTTTCCGATGAAAACACCGTTGCTTATGCGGTTTCTCGTTTCGTCGTTCGCAAAGTGGATGCATTCTTTGACCGGGTCGTCATTACAGACCTTCAAGTACACTTCCAACGGGATGCCCGTCCAATCTTCGGGAGATTGGTTTTTCAAGGAGCCCAATTTCGCTTCGATCAAAACTTCATTGTTGCCATCAAATGTCATCACGGTATCGGCACCCTTGATTTCAATTTTGCGGCTATGCACTTTCATAAAATCAATAGAATCAGGGAGAGGAACTTCATAGTAAATGTAAGCCAAAGTATCTAGCATACCCACTTGTTGCGTCCCATTAACAACTAGTGAAGCCTTCACCTTATGAGTCAAGTTCCCAAAGCCCACGTTCTGGATGCGCAGCTTCGCCTTGAAAATACCATCGGCGCCAACCGTATCGCTCATCCACGATTCACGCAGCACGAAGCGGTAACCCAAATGGTCGTTGATATACTTGAATCCCGAAAGCGAATCGACACGCGCCGGGTCGTAATCGAAATCCTTCTGCTTGAAGGGTGTCTTTTTCCAGCCGTCGATCAGGTTGTTGTTCCACTGGATGTTCAGGTAACTCGTATGCGTGCGGAAGCCCTCGTAAGAGAGAAACTCCGGCGTATTGATGACCTGGTAGCCATCTGCCGTCGTAAGCGCCTCGCCACCATAGGGCGTGTTGACGCTGTACTTCTCGAGCCAGGCCACGCCTTCTTCGCGACAGATAGAAGTCTTGCAGTCGGCGCCCCAGGTGCCGTAATCGTATTGCGTTCCCAAGTAGCCGTCATTGAACATTCCCACGCGGTACATGGTGTCGCCTTTGGCCTTCGCAATCTCCGCAAACTTCTCGCCATCGATGTGAAAGTCGACTCCCCAGTTGTCAAAGCCCAAGACCTTCGCCGAATAGTTTCCTGTGCGCGTGAGGATTTTCAATTCGGGTGGAGTATTGCGCAGCATCAAGTTCACCGCCTCGGCCACGCGGTCATAGGTGATACTTGTGTCAGAATGCATCTCGCCGTAGGCGCCGTGCATGCCCATCTCGAGCGCTACAATCACGTCGGTATTCTTCGAGAGCACGGGAGCGAGCTGTTCCACATGCTTTAGTACCCACTCGTGAGCCGGAGTCACGTTGCTCCTGCCATTATACCACGGATCGTAACAGATGCGCACAATCACACGCCCGCCAAAGTCGCGAATGTTGTCGAAGGTCTGCTGCAAAACGTTCAGGGCGTCTTCGGTGAGATCCTGGTTCTTGCCGCGAATCGTATCGCGTTTCCCGCCCGTTGTGTCAATCGAAAGCCACGCGTTGCTGCTGAATTCCGAAATTTCCGCACGCAAGTGCAACAGCTTGCCATACGGCTTTTCAATCGCCTTACCGCCCGAAGGCTTTAAATGCAACACCTGCGGCGTATAGAACCCGCGATCGAAATTTTCGAGCGTCGCCATGGCATCGGTCGTGTCAATAGACTGCTTCACAAGACCCGCCGCAAAGAGCGGAGCCTGCAAGAACGCAGCCGCGACAGCTGCCAGCACAAACCTTCTCATAGGAACCTCCTTCTATTTTTTCTCACCCATCAGAGGAGGCGGGGTAAAATTCCGCCCACTTGCCGTCCTTGCACTGGTAGGGAACATAAGTGTTGCTTTTTCCACCCGCCTGTTCCCCCCAGACATTCTGGATATCGCCTTCGGCAAGACAGCTTTTGCCTTCGGAGGGTATGGAAAGCGTCCAGGTTCCGCCTTCACACGTATATTCTGCATGCCTTGCACAATCGACAGTCACCGTACCCGACATGCACGGAGTCAAGCTGCACCCCTGCGAAATTACACAATCGTTGTCGGTGATATGGGAGCAGGTCTCAATCTGGGAAGCCGTCCAACGGCCATCTCGGCATACATACACGTCGTCAGTGTTGCAGTCGGGTTGCATCGTTCCCTCTTCTTCCTGCGCACATATCGGAATCTGGTAGACGATTTCTTCGCCAGGATCCATGTGTGGCATATGAACACACTGTTCCAGGGAGCGCGAAGAACTGGATTCCTCAACGGAGGAGGGACCTTGTTCCGGGCAATATCGCTCAATATGATATGTATGGCAAAGGTCCTCGACAGTGTACCCGCATTCCGGAGTGAGCGCTTCGCACTGGTTGGAACCAGAACTGGAATCGTTTCCGCAGGCGGCGAGTCCGAACGCGGTGATTACGGTCGCAGCCCCGAGTCTAGCAAACAATATCTTTTTAAACATGACATTCCTCCTTTTTTTACTGGATTACTCTTCCGCCAGTTTCGGCACAAACACGTACTCGCCATTGCGGCACTGGTAATCGCAGTCGCCCCGATGTATCCATTCATGCTCAGCGTCGTTCACGTCGCACGGCGTACGGACGACGGCTGCATCGACACAACTCAAGGACTCGTAGGCGCCCCGGTACTTTTCCCACTTGCCTTCGTAGCACATGAATATTGTATGGTCCCTCGCTCCGGCGGTTTCTACGTAACCTTCCAGGATGCTGCCTTCCACCAGGCAGGTATCCCCTATGGTGGGGTTGATTTGCCGCCAGAAGCCTGCATTCAAGCATTCATATTCAATGTTTCTAGCGCAATCGACAGTCCTTGCTCCCGCATCCTCGCGCGAGCATTTCTCTCCTTCATGTCCGTTTTCGGCTCCGATTATACGGGTGCAGGACTGCGTTTCCTTCATGGGCGTCCAAAAGGCGTCGGCGCACACGTACTCTTCACCGCTCCCGCAGTCGATGACTGTCCTCGGGGCGTTTGAATTGCAGGGCACGCGACCGCAGTTTGCGGAATCGCCTGTGCACGGAGTCAGCGCCACGTTCAGGCACTGGCTTTTGTCTGCCAGGTTCCAGTACCTATTTTCGCACTTGTACACACCCCCGGTGATGCAGTCTTCCGCCATCGCCCCCTCGTCATAGCATTCGTTACAGGGCCTAAAAGGAATGGGACAATCGGGACCGTCGCAGTTCTGGCACATGCGTGCAAAGTTGATGCATTCTTCGGCTATGGAAGAACTCGAAACGCAGTACCGCGCCTGTCCCATATTGCAAAGCTGTTCTGCGGTCCACCCGCACGAAGTATCCATCGAGAGGCATACCGGCAAAGATGAGGAAGAACTTTCGATTTGGAACTCGGAGGAAGAAAGTTTTTCGGCCTCGGAAGAAGATTCCGGGACATTCCCTTCGGAACTCGAGAGGGCGCTACTGTCGGAACCTACATCCTCACCCGATGTCGCCGGGCCGCTGGAACTGTCGTCACAGGCGACAAGCGCAAACAGGCAGAATACCGCTGCAGCAACCGGCACTCGAAAAGTCTTTATCGATTTCATGGTTCTCCTCCTTGATTTTATTTATCCGAAAACCATTCCGAATTCAACCGCAGCTCCGCGCATTTGTCCACAGGCATATCGACGTTGACAGCCTCATGCACGATTGCAGGGCACGAATCCATTTCGCCACAGTAGCGGAACAGGAACCTGAACATCATGGATTCTGTCGTCATCTTGCAGCCGGGTACCGCGATATCGATTACGGAAACCGTATCCTTCGCGACGCCGGAAAGTATAAATCCGGCGAATCTGGAATCGCCCTTGACCGTCATCATGTACAGTCCGCAACCACCATCCATGATACCCTTCCTGACAGAATCGGCCAGGCCCGCATACTCCAGAGCCGCATCCGGGAACAACACCTCCAGCGCATCGATACTGCGCGCGTTAAACTGATGAGGACACGAACCATCGAATTCCGTACTATATCCGGGCGACGAAGTTTGTCCGGGTTCGACCGTCGACACAGGGGGAGAGGAATTCCGCTCTGCCTTGGCGGCAAGCAAGCCGCCATCGAACCGGAGGGTATCTATCCCGAACTGCGCGAGATAGAAATTCAGCGAAGACGAGTCAACTTTTACCGGCCCATGCTCCACCGCTTCCGAAGAATCGGCAGGAAATGACGGAACACTGCTGGACGACAGCACGTAATCCAGCGAATCCTGTCTGCTGCTCGACATGCTTTCCGTGGCAAATTCGTTGGGTTCTTCGGCCGTGCCCGCGACATCCGTGGACCCACACCCGATACACAGGCATGCCGCAATCACGGCGACAAACGCGAAAGGAATGTACAACTCAGACTTCTTCATTTTCACACTCCTTCACTTTCCTGCTCAAGGGGAAAAGCTGCAAGTTCAAGCGGTAGACCTGGTCGATATCCTTGTCTTCGGCGGCAACGGCGATAACCTGGCGCCGGAATTCATCGATCAGGCTCGCGATGCGCTCGTAGCTCCTGCGCGAAAGCCCCATGGTGACCCCGCTAAAATGGCGCTCGTCCACGGGAAGGTCCACTGCGGGTGTCGCAAGTTTCGACATCTGGCGGTGCATTCCACGAAGCGCGAGGCGGGTCGCATCCGGCGTGCCCGCAATCGATGTTTCCGCCTGCACAAAGGCATCGCGCCCTTCCCTTTTCAGGAGCCCCACCCTCGTGAGGAAATTAAGGCTCTTCTGCACATCCGCCGCAGACACTTCGGGATTGCACATCTTCGCAATTTCGCCAGGAGTGGCCCCCGGCATCAGCGGGGCGAGTTCGCGCACTACAGGGTTATGCCAGGAATCGTAGAATTCAAAAAGTTCACCTTCCATCACACGGATCTTGTGGACCCGGGCAATGGCAAGCATGTTCTCGTAGGCGGCCTTCTTCTTCGCCTCGGTTTCAGTCTGGCCATATTCGACCATGGCACGGAAATAATCCATCTCGAACCCGACAAGCCCCATGGCCTGTCCCGTGCGCTCCACCCCGATGCGGCTGAGTTTGCTCTTGCCGTCGCAGACCACCTTCATGTACGAGGACGAAGTAAAACCCGCAATTTTCGAGAACTCACGCCACGAAAAAACAGAACGACGCTTGCGTTCATCGTAGTAGTCCCGCATGTATTGACGGAAATCAGAATATTCGACAATCGGTTTCATCATCCATAATTATACATCTTTTTTCCAAAAAAGCAACACCACCATGCAACAAAGATGCTTTTTTTATTAAAAAATCACTAATTTTAGCATCTCATGCGATTTTATATCTCTTTACGCAACATCCCGTTGCATAAAGAAAGAACCCCATTGCACAAGCAACAGGGTCCCAAGAACCAAAATCCGACGCATTCACCAACAGGCGGCAGCAACACCTATTTGTTGTAAATCGCCTCGAGGGCGGCGGCGAGGTACGCAAGCGGCGCGTTCCAGTTGATGGCCACCTCGTTGGTCGCGTAGCTGCAGCGGTTGTCGAGGTAGGCGAGCGCAGGCTTGTCGGCGACGGCATAGTTCGGGCACTTCCAGGGTTCCTTGCCTTCCAGGTCGATATCCTGCTTGCCCAGGTGCGGGCCTCCCACGAGCATACCCGGCACCGGATCGTCCACCTTGTCCGATTCGCTCGGGCGGTGATGCGGGTTGCGCGGGCTCCTGTAGCCGAATCCCGTCACGTAGGTCATGTCCATCGGGTTCTTGCCGAGCAGGTAGTCAAGGCACTGCTGCGCACCATCCAGATAGCTCTTGTCGCCCGTCAGCAGGTAGGCATGCACCAGCACCATGCCGTTGTTCGCCATCGCGCTATTGCTACCCCAGTTCCAGCTCCACGGGAATGCGGGCAGGCGGTAGGCGCTCGTGTCGCCCACGGCACGCAGGTTGTTCGCCTCGTTCATCACGGTCTTCTTCGCGGCGGCAACCAGATCCTTGTCAAAAACGGCGGAATCGAGCGCCACGCGGAACGCGGCAATCATGTTCATGTCGCCCCACCAAGCACCGTTCGCCGTAAACGCGTTCATCTTCAGGTCCTTCAGGTAACCGGCAGCAGCCTTGTCGCCCTTCGCACCCGCAGCGGCCTTCGCGCGGTAGAGTTCGGCAGCAGCCCAGCGGAACTCGTCCTTGCCGTCCTCGTTGCCGGGCGCATAGCTACCCGTGTTCACGTCGGCAGGCTGCTTGTAGAATGCCTTCGGGTTCTTCTTCGCCCAGGCGTACGCGCTTTCCGCAGCCTTGAGCATCTTGTCGGCATAGGCCTTGTCGAACTTGCGGTACACCACGCTCGCCTGCGCCATCACGCCCGCAAAGTCGAGCGACGCGGTCACGTTCTTGATAATCGCATAGCGCGGGGCCGTATCGTCCTCGGGCTGCACGCTCCCGCTGAACTTGAGCGTAGATACCTTGTGGTACACGCCGCCGTCCTTGTCCTGCATGGTAAGCATCCAGTCCAGGTTGTAGCGCACCTCTTCCAGCAGCAGCGGGAGCTTGCCGAATTCCCGCGGAATATTCCAGGAGAGCGAATCCGCATACTTCGGGAAGTTCTCGTATATCTCGAGCAGGGTCCACACGGTAATGCCCGAGTTCACGATGTACTTGCCGTAGTCGCCCGCATCGTACCAGCCGCGTGCGGAATTGAAGACCTTGCCGGCGCCCTTGCCACCAGTCGCCGCATCGCTCCCGTAAACAATCACCTTGTCATCCATGTGGCCAGCGGCGCGCGCCCACTTGCCCGCGTACTGTAGCGTAAGCGGCAAACTCGCACGCTGGTAGTAGAACCACTTGAGGCTAGCCTTCACCAAATCGCCGTAGACACCTTCGCCAACCAGAATCGGGCTGCCCACATAGGTACCGCCACGGAACAGGCGGTAGGTTCCCGGAGTCTTCACCGCGGAGATATCGAAGGTCTGAATCTCCTCGCCGCTGTAGTCCCAGTCATACACCATCGGGGCGTCGAGCGTCAGGACAGTTTTCCCGTTCATGTCCCGCACCTCGAGGCCGTTCGCATCGTTTCCGGGATAGACGACCGTCTTCTCGGCTTCGGGATAAAACCCGAGCTGGTTCACGAGAGGGCCCGCCACCGCACCGGCAGCGAGCAGGGACACGGCGGCAGATACCGCCACATAGGTTCTAGAAGCGCTTTTATGAATATCCATATCCAGAATATACTTTAAATCGCGCCCCTTGGGCGCGATCATGCATCATGTTCCGTTTTCAGCAGGAAACAGCGCTAGTCTTCTTCGCCGTAATCCTTGACGCAGCGCAGGTAGCCAGCATTGTGCCTACTTCCCGGCTCATTGCTGAGCCCCTTCTTGTAGAGGTACATTACCCGCACCCCGCCATAGGGTTGCTGGTCACCGGTCCACAGGAACGTCGTCACTCCCATCGCCACATACTGCATTTTCCCGGTATATTCGTCTGCCCCGCCGTCGCCGTAGTCATACTCGGCCACGCCGTAGCCGGAGGGAATCACGGACAGACCGCTTTCGTTTGTTCCCATCGCCATAAACGCCGAGGCGTAACTCACATCGGAATACAGCTTGCGGAATTCCGGATTCGGCACGTGCCAGCCTTCCGGACAGATTCCCCGTTCCACTTCCCGGATGTCGGCAACGGAATCCAGGTAGACGGGTTCGAGGTCCATCGCAGCCGACCATGAATACAGGCGGCCGAGGACTTCGCAGTTAGACTCGTCGTCGCCGTAGCACCAGCTCTGGCCCTTCAGGTTCTCCGAGGCGGCACTGTCCGCGTACTTCAGGTTCTCGGCCATCCAGGTATAGCCTCCGATTTCCACGGTCCTGTATGTCCTTCCGTCGCGAGAATCCACCAGCGTCCCGTATTCCACCTCCGGATTGAAGATATCCCCGACATCGAAATTTTCCTTTGTCGCGGGGTGCCATGCCGAATTCGAACAGACCAGCATCTTGTACCTGAAATCATCTCCGATATCCCTCATCTCCCCCTCGTTCGAGGCATCACATGCGGGATTGCCGTCGGCAGTTGCAAGGAGAGTCAAGTACTTTTCGAAATGTCCCACCTTCCCGTTGGGCGCCTTCGCCTCTATCGCCTTGCGGATGGAGTCCCCGCCGTCGTCGGTAATGATTGCATCCGCGAGCACGGCAAGCCTACGAAGGACGTCCGAGCTATAGAACTTTCCCGTCAAGGTGTCGATTTCCAGGCTTTCCCACGCGGTGGTACTGCCGTATTCCACATAATAATCTTCAATAACCAGCGCTATGGCGGCAAGCATCGCATCGCCCTCGCCTTCGCCATACAGGGAATACTTCTCGAAATCGAGCAGATCCTTCGGCATGTGGAGCGCGGAAAGCACCGCGACATTGGCAGAGCGCCTCGCCTCCGCAAATTCCTTTCCCTCCCTTACCAGGGACCATATCATGTCGGTCGCAAGCGTCGTCAGGTAGTTCACGTTCACCGTGCTGTCGTTGGACAAGTCGGCGGCCGCCTTCAGTTCCATGTCGGGAACGACCCTGCTGCCGTTTGGAATGCGGCTTTCACTGGCAGAAACGCCAAACTCCATCAGTCCGTTCGAAACATAAGGCTCTATCTCGTAAGCCCCGGTAGCGCCGTCGACAGGCACGAACCTGCTCCAGCCATCTATCCAGTAATACGGTTCGACGCGGCTTCCCATCTGGACATGTACAGAATCCTTTTCAAAGAAAAAACCGTGCTGTACCAAACCGCGCGCGCCGTATTCGGGCGTGAACGCATCAAAGCCGTGTTCCGATTTTTCGTCCGAGCAACCAACCAGGGCCGCCAATGCAATTACATATAAAATCTTCTTCATGATTTCCATTATAGCAAACGAACAAACGTCCTGCAACCCAAAAAGAAAAACCGCAGCGGATATCGCTGCGGCTTTCCTTCAAAGGGTATAGGCTCTAGCCCTTCTTGCTCCTGTGGCTGTTCTTGATCCATTCGGTCTTGTGGACTTCCGGGATATCGTCAAGCAGGCGGAGCGTGTGCGGTTCGGTCGTGTTGTCGAGCACTTCAGCCGGAGTACCCTGGTTCACGATCTTGCCGTCGTGCATGATGAAGATACGGTCGGACACGTAGTTCGCAAGGCCGATATCGTGGGTCACGAACACCACGGTCATCTTCAGCTCGTCTTTCAACTTGCGGAGGTAATCGAGGATGTTTGCACGCACGCAGGCGTCCACCATGGAAGTAGCTTCGTCGGCAATCAGCACCTTCGGGCGGAGCGCGAAGATACGGGCCAACAGCATACGCTGCATCTGGCCACCGGAAAGCTCGAACGGGTACTTGCCTTCGATATCGGCAGGAGCCACGTTCACGGCCAGCAGGCCTTCGTCCACACGGCGGCGGACTTCTTCCTTGCTGGGCTTCACCTTCAAGATGTTCAGGGCGTCTTCCAGCTGGCTACGGATCGTAAAGAACTGGTTGAAGCATCCGAACGGATCCTGGAAAACGGACTGGACTTCGTTCCAGTGGTCCTTCAGGTTCTTGATGGGCTTGTCGCGGTAAAGGAACTGGCCGCGCGTCGGCTGGTAAAGGCCGAGCATGATCTTCGCGAGCACGGACTTGCCGCAGCCCGAGCCACCCACGATAGAGATGAACTCTTCGTCATAGATGTTGAACGAGACATCCTTCACGGCGGTCTTCAGGGTCTTGCCGGCACCAAAGTCCTTGCTGATGCGCTGGGCAGAAAATACAACGGGCTTATCACTTAGCATAGTCGCACCTCACGTCACGATCACCGACAACGCGGAGATTCTGGGTATTCTTCTTGCAATCGGGGCATGCCTTGCTGCAACGCGGGGCGAAGCGGCAACCCACAATCTTGTTCTTGAGGCTCGGGGGAGCGCCTTCGATGGCCACCGGATGACGGCCACGCTGGCTCGCTTCCGTACTGAGCATGGCGCCCATGAGGGCCTGCGTGTACGGATGGCGCGGATCCTTGACGACCTGTTCCGCCGTGCCCTTTTCCACGAATTCACCGGCGTACATGATGGCGATATTGTCGGCCACATGGTACAGGAGCGGAAGCTCGTGGGTAATGAAGATCATCGTCGAGAAGATGCCCTTGTCCAAAAGGTCGAAGATCATCTTGATCACTTCCTTCTGGGTAGATACGTCCAGGGCGGAAGTCGGTTCGTCGGCAATCACCATCTGCGGGTTGAGCAAGGTGGAAATACCGATAACGGAACGCTGACGTTCACCGGCGGTGAGCTGGATAGGATAAGAATCGAGCACGCGCTTCGTGTCCATTCCGAACAGGTCGAAACGTTCGCAAAGGCGGTCGTAGATTTCCTTGTGGTCGAGCTTCTTGCCCGGCTGCTGGTGGGCTGCGATCACGTCGGCGGCGATATCCTTGATTTTACGGACAGGGTTCAGCGCGTTGAAAGCTCCCTGCGGAATCATGGAGACCTTCTGGGCGAGCACGTTCTTGCGGACGTCCTCGACGCTGCGGTTCATGAGCGATTCCATCTTGTCGCCGTTCTTAACGCGCACTTCGCTCTTGCCTTCGGGGTAGAGGGGCGGGATGCACATGCCCATAAGGCCGGAAACGAGCGTGGACTTGCCACAGCCGGATTCACCTGCGATGCCGAGGATTTCGCCCTGCTTCATGGAGAAGGAGACATCCGTCACGGCATGAGTCTTGTCGCCAAAGCGGCCGAGGTAATAAAGGCTCAGGTTTTCTACTTCAAAAACATTGTCAGACATTTTTTACCTCTTACTTGCGCAGACGCGGGTTGAAGACGCCTTCCATGGAAGTATTGATCAGGAACAACGCGAACACCGTGAGGGTGATGATGATGGTCGCCGGGAGGAAGGCAATCCAGATGCCGTCCGAAAGGGCGCCGTTGTCCTTGGCCTGGTTCAGGATGATACCCAGGGAAGTGGAATCCAGAGGTCCAAGGCCGATCATCGAGATGGAGGCTTCGGAAAGGATACCCGAGGACACCTGCATGATGAACACCATGAACACGTACGAAAGCAGGTACGGAAGCACATGCTTGATAACGATCGTGAGCGTAGACGCACCGTTGATGCGGGCAAGCGAGATGTGGTCGCGGCTACGGAGCGAGGATGCCTGCGCACGCACGGCACGGGCAGACCAGCTCCATGCGGTAAGGCCGATGATAAGGCCAATGAGCGTAAGCGAACGTCCGTCCTTCACGGCGGAGCTGATGAGCACGAGGATCACGAACTGCGGAATCACGATGAAGATGTTCGTGAGCATGTTCAGGACTTCGTCAATCCAGCCGCCACGGAAGCCGCCGAACAGACCGATAAGCACACCGATCGTCGTCGCGATGACGCCCGCCACAAGCCCCACGTAGAGCGAGCTGCGGAGCCCTTCGATCAGGAGGGACACGTAGTCGCGGCCGAGGTGGTCGGTACCGAGCAGGTGGTCGCCGCTGGAACCCGCATAGGGGCCAGCAACGATATCGCGCGCGTTGATGTCCACGTGGTAGAACAGGGGACCCAGGAGCGCAATCAGCAGGGTGATGATGAAGATCGAGATACCGATGACGAACATCGGGGACTTGAGGAGATTTCTAAGAAGCTTTCCCATGATTACTTACCTCCCATCTGGAGACCGGCCTTGACACGCGGGTCGAAGACGGCAATCAAAACGTCAACAGCGAAGTTCGCGACGAGCACGCAGGTCGAAATCATGAGCGTGCAGCCCTGAATCGTCGCGTAGTCGTTCTGCTGGATAGCGGTGAGCATCGCCATACCGAGACCCGGGTAGGAGAAGATCATTTCGGTAATGAGGGCACCACCCACCATGGTACCGAGGCTCTGGGCGAGGCCGGTGAGCTGCGGGAGCATGGCGTTGCGGAACACGTAGCTGATGATCTTGCCTTCGCGGAGTCCGAGCCACTTGGCATACTTCATGTAGTCGGTACCGAGTTCGTAGATGGACATGGAACGCATACCCGTCGCCTGGCCCGAAAGAAGAATCGGGAACACCGAGAAGAACGGGAGGATGTAGTACCAACCTACGCTCTTGATGCAGCCCCACGAGAAGCTGAGTTCCGTGATATCCGGACTGTAGGCGCCCATCGCGGGGAACCAGCCGAGAGTGATGGAGAAGAGAGCGACAAGCAGCATACCGAACACGAAGAACGGGATACCGTTGAGGAACATGGCGCAGGGGAAGAACACCTTGTCAAAGATACCGCGCTTGTAGGCAGCGAAGGCACCGAGAAGGTTACCGATGATCCAGCCGAGGATAATCGTCGGAGCCTGGATGAGGAGCGTCCAAGGAACGGATTCCTTGATGATCTCGACGACCGGCTTCGGATACTGGCTGTAAGAAATGCCGAGGTCACCCTTGAACACGTTCTTGATATAGACGAGGAACTGGGAGAAGCCGGAAGCGAGGCGCGGGTCAGCCTTCTTCACCACCTCTTCCACCATGACGGTATCCTGGCGCGTAACGGCGACCTGTTCCATCACGGCAATCTTTTCGACCTGGGCAACCTTCTTCTTGGTCTTCTTGTCCTTGACCATGACCGGCTTGCCCTTGGCGTCGAGCACAGGCTTTTCCTCGAACACGGGATTGCCAGCTTCGTCGAGTTTCTGGCGTTCTTCCATCTTCGGGGTGCCGTCCTCGTTAAGCACGGCAACCGTCTTCAGCACCGGAGCACCGTTCTCGTCGGTCTTCGGGACCTTGACAGTCTTCACGTTGCCATTCTCGTCGACATCGGGATCGTAGATAACTTCGCCCTGGTCGTTGAGTTCGGCCATACCGAAAGCCTTGAGGAGGCCTTCCTTCTTGAGCTTGGCTTCTTCGGGCGAGAGGCCCTGGGCTGCCTTACCCATGATAATGTCCACGGGGTTGTTCTCACCCATACGCGGCAGAGTAAAGTTAATCGCGACAGCGACAACAAACGTCAGGAGATACCAGAACGCCTTCTGCAGGACATAGCGCAACATAGGATATTGTTTAAGCATTGGTCGTCCTTTTATTTAGCAAGCTTGAGGTTCCAAAGGATCTTGGTGCCGGAGGCAATCCACGGGAGCTGCGGCGGAGCGTAGGGATTCTCGGCGGTCGGCCAGTTCGTCCACACGCGGTCGCTGAATTCGTAGAACTGTTCGGGCAGGTAGACCAGCGGAATGGAGGGCTGGTCTTCCATGAAGATCTTGTTGAGTTCGCGGTAAGCCTTCGCGATTTCTTCGGCGTCGGTCATCAGCGGGATTGCAGACAAAAGCTGGTCCACTTCCGGACGGAATTCCGGAGTACCCGGCTGGTTGTAACGGCCGATGTTGGTGCCGGCCCAGGCGCCGAGCGGCTGCCAGTCGCGGCTGGACATGACTTCGTTGAAGCGGCTCCACGGGAGAGACGGGGACACGTCGGCAGACGGCTTGTCCATCAGAAGGTCGAAGTTGCCCGTTCCCTTGGCAGGCCAGTACTGACCGCCGTCCACGAAACCTTCACGCACGTCGATACCGGCCTTGCGCATGCCTTCCACGGCGATGGTCACCATGGCTTCCCAGTCGGTCCAACCGGCAGGAGAAGTGATGAAGAGCGTCGGGAGCGTTTCGCCCTTGGCGTTTTCCATATGGTCAAGCGTGCCGTCCTTCTTCCACACGGACTTGAAGCCGGCTTCGGAGAGCATCTGCTTCACCGTGTTCAAGCGTTCGGCCTCGTCGGTAATGCCGAGGTTCACGCCGTACTTCTGCGTATCTTCGTCATTGATAAACTTGCCTTCGAGACCCGTCGGCATGATAAGGCCGGCCTTCAAGGTCGAGGTGTAGTTCGAGACGGCGAACTGGCGGATAGCCGTGTAGTCGATGGCCGTCGCGAGTGCGCGGCGGAAGCGCTTGTCGTTGAGCGGTTCCTTCATGGTGTTGATCATGAGCATCGGCATGGCGCCCGGAGCAAAGTAAGGAGGTTCGTTGAACCAGGTATGCACGCCGCGCTTGCGCCAGATGCGGGTCACGAAGCTCATGGAAGCATCGAGGTTGCCGGTAGTGAGCGCAATCGTGTTGGCGTCGTTGCTCTTGTAGATCGGGTGAACCACGTACTTAGGAGCGGGGAGCTTGCCCTCGTGGAGGGCGGCATTGCCCCAGTAGTCGTCACGACGCTGGAGGATAATCTTGTTCGGGTCGGCGGACATGATGTTGTAGGGGCCCGAAACCACGGGATCCTTGTCCATCGTGAGCTTCTTGACTTCGTCGAGACCCTTTTCCGCGATAAGCGGTTCAAACACATGCGCAGGCGCGATACGGATGGCCTGGAGAAGGTCACGCACAGAGAGCGGGTTGTTCCTCTGGGCCTTGTTCACGATGAACGAAAGGCGTTCCTGAACTGCCGGTTCGGTGGCAATCGTATCCACGTGGATATCAGAAATCTGTTCCGAGGTATTGATGGAACCCTTCGTGAAGATGAACTTCACGTCGTTCGAGTTCACCTGCTTACCGTCGCTCCACTTGGCAGCCGGGTTCAGGTCGACCACGACACTGTCGTTATTCGAGAGTTCCTCGACGAGCGTTCCGAGAAGCGGCTCGATCTTGCCGTTCAGCGTATTGTAAACAATAAGCGGTTCGTAAACCAGGTTGAAGCGTCCGCCAACAGGCCAGGCAGCCATCCAACTTTCGGCAAGCGGGTTAAACGTCGCAGGGGCGCCCCATTGCTGGCCGGACAGGTAGAGTGTCTCCTGACGGGGCAGAGCCCCTTCGACCTGGTCGGTACCGCACCCTGAAAAAACTGCTCCACTTGCCGAGAGCGCAAGAGCGGTCCTGGCAATCGATTTCAATCCAATCATTGTGTCCTCTTTTATAAGCTTTTGAAAGCTCGTGAATAAAAAATCCTTTCGTAATATAGATTTAAAAGCTTTTTTTGTTTTTGCACTTTCGTGAAAAATACGTTTACATTCGGACACAGGAGCAGGGACGGCGCACCAACGCATCCCATGCGGAGTTCAATTATTTATGAAAGTTTACAAAACGGCATTCCAGATAAAAATTTTCGCCACCTACTCCGCATCGCCCTACTCCTTTATTTTTGTCCGGCCACAAACGCCATTTACATACAAAAGAAAAGGGCCCGCAAAAGCGGAACCCTTTTCTCAGTAATTCTAATAGTTTAAATTACTTCTTGCAGCACTTCTTGCAAGCGGCCTTCGGAGCCTTGCAAGCCTTGCGCGGGTCACCGGCATAGACAGCAGCCTTGCCCAGTTCTTCTTCGATGCGGAGGAGGCGGTTGTACTTGCACACGCGGTCCGTACGGGAGAGAGAACCAGTCTTGATCTGGCCAGCGGCGGTACCGACGGCGAGGTCAGCAATGAAGGTGTCTTCGGTTTCGCCAGAGCGGTGAGAAACGATCGGAGCGTAGCCTTCGTTCTGAGCGCGCTTGATGGCGGCGAGAGTTTCGGACACAGAACCCACCTGGTTCACCTTGATGAGGATAGCGTTGGCGATACCGGCCTTGATGCCTTCATCGAAGATGGTCGGGTTGGTAACGAACAGGTCGTCACCCACGAGGTTGATCTTGCCACCGAGCTTGTCGGTCATGACCTTCCAGCCAGCCCAGTCAGCTTCGTCGAGACCGTCTTCAATGGAGAAGATGGAGTACTTGTCGATGAGCTTTTCGTAGAGCTTCACCATGTCGGCAGACTTGACAGTCTTCTTGGTGCTCTTCTTGAAGGTGTAGGTTTCCGGCTTGCCAGCCTTGGTGTTCTTGTCGCAGAATTCAGAGGAAGCAACGTCAAGAGCGATCTTGATGTCAGTGCCGAACTTGTAACCGGCATTGGTGGTTGCAGCCTTCAAAGCGTCGAGAGCCTTTTCGAGGGTCATCACGCCAGTGATTTCGTAACCGAACTTGTTCTTGGCCGGCTTGATGCTGACGCCAGGAGCGAAGCCACCTTCGTCACCAACGGTGGTGTCGAAGCCGGCCTTCTTCAGCACAGCCTTGAGGGCGTGGAAGATTTCGGTGACCATCTGGAGGCCCTTGGAGAAGGTCTTTGCGCCAACCGGAGCAATCATGAATTCCTGGAAGTCGATCGGAGCGGAGGAGTGAGCACCGCCGTTGATCACGTTGCACATCGGGCAGGGGAGCGTGAGCTTCTTGGTGCCATGGAGCTTGGCGATGTACTGGTAGAGAGGCATCTTGGCGTCGTTAGCAGCAGCAACGCAAACAGCCATGGAAACGCCGAGGATGGCGTTTGCACCGAGCTTGTTCTTGAGCATGCGGTTGCCGTCGAGAGCGATCATGGCGTCGTCGACTTCGGTCTGCTTGGCCGGGTCCATGCCGATGATCTTCTTGGCGATCTTGGTGTTCACGTTCTTCACAGCAGTGAGCGTGCCCTTGCCGCAGTAGGTCTTCTTGTCGCCGTCGCGGAGTTCGCAAGCTTCGCGTTCGCCGGTAGAAGCACCGCTCGGGACAGCAGCGTGACCCTTCACGCCGTTTTCGAGGGTAACATCAACTTCGAGAGTGGGATTGCCGCGAGAATCGAGGATCTGGCGGGCAACAACGGATTTGATTTTAGAAGCCATTTTTTAGCCTTTTGGTTTAGTGTGAAAAATTTTGCGGTGTAAAATATAGAAATTAGACGAAAGACGAAAGACGATAGGCGAAAGAAAAGGGGGTAAAAAGGGATGGGTTTTGCCATCAATTATCAGAGGCACACTCCTCCTCCGAAAGTATTTCCATAACCCGTTTGTCGTTTTCGTCCCATTCACAACCATTGTCACAACTGCCAACCCTTTGACACCTATCTGCCGTTACATCTTCATGGCTAAGCCAGTGGTTTCGCTCCACTTCAGGGCAATCCCCTACAATCCTAATGCTAAAAGGCAATACCCTCTTTATGTACTCCGAATTGCAAGTCAGGCCAGCCTCCCAGCTACCATGGACAACACCCTCAGCAGGCACATCCTGGAGCCTATCCAAAACAATAATTTCCGGAATACCGATATTCACATCCGCATCTACAGGAACATCCCCGTCGCAAGAAAGTTCCTCGACAAACGGCCCTTTTGAAACCTTTCCATTTTTTCCCAAATCCAGCGTAAAAGTCTTTTCGCTCCGGAAGCCTCCATGGCATATATTCCCCGACTTTCCTTCATAAAAAGTCTGGGGTTCGATATAATCCACATTTTCCACCAACCGCAATTCTAGCGTATCCCCGTGAAGAACGCAATACTCGGCCACAGGAGGGAGCGTATCGCAGAAACCGACAATCTTCGCCTTGAATTTTGCCTCCAGATTAGGGCCACCTTGTAAACTCGCGCTCCAAAGCCCATCAAACTCTTTCCCGAAATAAGTGACAAGAGAATCCTTGGCATTGACCATAGGGAACCTTTTCAACGCCCACGCGTAAATATCATTTTTAAGGAATAGTCTCCGCTCCGGCAGCGGAACCTGTATATCCCTAGCCGAACCTGTAGAGGTACAAATGCCTCCACCTCCGCCACCCACCAATGGGCACAATTCCCCCTCTACGCACCTGGTAGGCGGACTTACTCTAAAACGATAATTCCAACGAGTACAACGTTCGTGAACCACCTTTGGAATATCCCAAGAAGAATCCCAAGGTATTTCGATACTCTTGACAAGATGAAGGTTGTATGTATTTTTATCGGTGACGACTGCGCAAAATTCCGCCACGTTGGACTCCGGCTCGATCTTCTCGGAAGAGCACCCGCAAAGGAACATCGCCATCAATAGAACCGGCAGCCAACACAATTTCAAAAGTTTCATACAGCAATCCCTGATTACCAAACAAACTAGAAAAAAGAGGGTGTCCCTATTTGAAGAATCTTATTCGGACAATGTGAATTTGCGGCAGTATCGGGGAACTCCAGGATATTCTAAAACACTAGATACACTTTGGTACAAATATCCGTTTTAGAAAATAGTCCGTGCAGGCTGCACAATCTATTTTTAGGGCGTATGGGAACATTTTGCGGACGGAAGCCCGCCGGAGGCATTTATGAACAAGTTCCTATTCTCGATGGTTCTCGCACCCATGACGGCAATGGCATTCCAGGTCGGCGCATGGGTCGGCGGCCCCGGGCAATACCCGCAGCCCACGCAGCAGAACGTGCTGGCGTTCCAGGATTTGCAGGGCACGCACCTCGACCTCATCAGCTACTTCGCACTTTTCGACATCAACGACTGGAACGCGACCGCGCAGTACGCGAACGTCGCGAAGAACAACGGTTCCACGCTGGTGGTGACCTGGATGGCGAACGGCTACAACGCGCAAGAACTGGTGAACGGCAAGGCCGACAACTACATCCGTGAATATGCAAAGGGCGTCAAGGGCTTCGGCGACGAAATCTGGCTCAGGCCGCTCCACGAAGCAAATGGAGACTGGTATGACTGGGGCGTAGGGAAATCGGGCGCCGGCAATACCGACGCGAACGTCGCCGAAGCTTTCCGCCACATCGTGAAAATCTTCAAGGAAGAAGGCGTCACGAACGTCAAGTGGGTATGGACCACCAACGCCTCAAACCAGGGCAGCGGCACCACGCTCACGGGCAACTATCCCGGCGACGAGTACGTGGACTACATCTCCATCGACGGCTACAACTGGGGCACGTGCCAGAGCTGGTCCAGCTGGCAGACGTTCTCGCAGGTTTTCAAGAAGGCGTACAACGCGCTCGCTAACATCGACAAGCCGCTCTTTATCGCCGAAATCTCAAGCTCCGAGAGGGGCGGCAACAAGGCCGAATGGATTACCGACATGTTCGAGCACTTCGCCACGGACTTCTCGCGCGTTTTCGCGGTGATGTGGTTCAGCCAGAGCAAGGAAGCGAACGAGGGCGACTGGGCGCTCAACACCTCGCAGGCCGCCGTTGACGCATGGAAGGCGGGCATCGCGAAGATGAAGGCAAGTGAGCCCAAATCTTCGAGCAGCGAAGCGGTTATCGAATCGTCAAGTTCAGTCAGTTCGTCCAGCAGCACTACCGCCATCCGCACCGGCGGGATTACAGACAAGTTTTCGTTTAGGCAGCAGGGCGGCAAGCTGCTCTTGCAGGTTGACCGCGCCATGACTGCGAGCGTCGTGCAGTTCGACCATCAGGGACGCATCCTGTGGCAGAGCGCCGTACAGCACTTTACCCCGGGCGAGCACGCGCTGGATGTTCCCGAGGCGGGCACACGCAGTATTTACAGACTCGTGCCACAGCGGTAGGCGCCACTAGAAATCTGAACATAAAAACTCGGCTTGGTCCAAGGGCCAGGAGGAAACAGAAAAGGCTCGCTTTTGTAAGCGAGCCTCTCTAGGATAATTCGTGCTAATGCAAGAAAACTACTTCTTCTCTATTTCACGAATCTGTTTCAGTTGTTCTTCGGTGCAGAAGCCGGAAATGTCGATTTTGGCTAATTTAGATTGTTCCGCCATTGTAAACCGACGTATTAAGCATGTATCCAAACAAGGGACCATCATTGGTATTATTATCAAAAGAATAGATTCCTTTAAAAGAACAAGGTATGTAGGGAAACAAGTACTCCTTACAACAAGCAAAAAAATTAATTTGATAGGCATTTTACCTATTTCTCACAAGGGCCATTCACTCTAATATTAAAATCGTAATAATCTTTACGACGCGATTCTCCACTTTGAATCTCCGCATTTATTCTTACAGGCAAAACTTTCCCATAAAGAGCTCTTTCTTTTTTTAGGTTTTGCGGTAACAGAAAATACTCATAAAGCACATAGTCTTCGCAACTTTTATACAACACCCCTTCAACAGGTATAAATCTACCAGTTCCATAATCAACACTGGTAGTCGTTGTTTCTTTGTAATTTTCATTGCAAACATGACAATCGCTAGCAGAAGCAAAAATATAACGGGGAATGTAATCCAATTCTTTATCTAAAACAAGGTGATGTTTTTCATCGATGCAATATTCGGCGACAATTTGTTTTTTTGAACACGGACCGACAATCGTCGCTTCAAATGATTTCTCATAGGTGAAACCGGTTCCTCCAAGTTGAGCCTTCCAATGGCCCTTGAAACTTTTCCCATAATACGGCTTCAATGTTTCTTTCGCTCTGTATTTGTGGATATGCAAGACATCACGATTTATAGGATTTAGATTCACTTTGACTATTTTAGGCTTCAAACAAAGGGTGTTGCTTGATGGAGTTGCGTCTAAAGCCACACAACCACCTATAAAATCCGAAGAGTCTGAATCATAAGGGGCGTCAAGACTATACTCTATTTCCCAAATTGGTTCTCCATTATATACATTACATATAACACTATCAGGAAATACCCAATTAGACTCAGGTTCCAAATTTAAATTCTTGACCAAATGAAGGCTGTATTCATTAGAATCCTTATTAAATTCCGCACAAAACTCCGCAAGTCCTTTGCTGTAACAAGGGATAACTAGAAAAAACAAATAAATTCTTAAAGAAAATCTAATCGAAATTTTTTGTAGTAAAGACATTGTTACTTACATTTGTTTGAAAATTTTTCTTCGTGTTTTCTCATTAGCTCAGGTATGTTGAATCGCGCGTGACTGAAGTTATTTGCATCTGAATCATCCCATTCGTTATGCCTTGTGTATATGTCGTATATATTGTCTCTTACATAGGCCCAACTACGTTCAGCTTCTAATCATCTCTCTTCTCCTGCAAATTTTATGTTCGAATATTTAGCTTTAACACAGCCCTTGTAATCTTCTGTTCCTACTTTATATTTTGCTTTGCATTCGCTAAAGTCATAGAGTCCTTTAGTTACTGGCCTTGGAGGAAAACCTTTAACAGTACTTTCTGTCGAAGAGCTTTTCGTTTCCGCCTGAGGTGCGTTAGATTCTACCTGAGGGGCATAAGATTCCGTCTGAAACCGATCGAAACCCCTTTCGGACGGAAGGGTTTTGCTCTCCGAACAAGCAAGAACAAAGGTTGTCAAAATAAATAGAAGCAGAGCATTTTTCATATCGTTTTTCCAAACACGTTTTGTGGAACTACATACAAATATAATCCCTTGTTCTAAGTAATACGTGTAAGATACTGTTAAATATTTGCATTAACTTTAAACAAAACAGAAAAGGCTCGCTTTTGAAGCGAGCCTTCCCTCTAGGATAATTCTGTGCTAAGGCAAGAATTAGAAACGGAAGTGGGCGAAAGCCTTGTTGGCTTCAGCCATCTTGTGCGTATCGTTCTTCTTGCGGACAGCGTTGCCTTCACCGTTCTTGGCAGCAACGAGTTCGGCAGCAAGGCGGTCGGCCATGTTGGGTTCGTTGCGGTTGCGGGCGGCATCAAGGAGCCAGCGGAGGGCGAGAGCCTTGGCACGGTCCGGAGCGACTTCCATAGGAACCTGGTAGTTGGCACCACCGATACGGCGAGACTTGACTTCGACGCGCGGCTTGATGTTTTCGAGGCAGAGTTCGAACTTTTCGAGCGGGGTTTCCTTGCCTTCGACCTTCTTGTCGAGCTGTTCAAGAGCAGTATAGACGATCTGTTCAGCGATGGTCTTCTTGCCCTGCTTGAGCACGACACCGACGAGTTCGGTAACGAGGGTAGACTTGAAACGCGGATCCGGGAGGATGGAGCGATGGAGAGCCTTTCTTCTTCTAGACATATTCTACTTCCTTACTTCTTGGCCGGAGCGGCACCTTTCTTCTTGACACCATACTTGGAACGGGCGTTCTGACGGCCGTTGACAGCCTGAGTATCGAGAGCGCCACGGATGATGTGGTAACGGACACCCGGAACATCCTTGACACGGCCACCGCGGATGAGCACGATGGAGTGTTCCTGGAGGTTGTGGCCTTCGCCGGGGATGTAAGCCGTAACTTCCATCTTGTTGGAAAGGCGCACACGGGCAATCTTACGAAGAGCGGAGTTCGGCTTCTTCGGGGTGCTGGTGTAGACGCGGGTGCAGACACCACGCTTCTGCGGGCAGGACTTCAAGGCCACGGATGCGGTCTTGTTGCTGATCTGTTCACGTCCGTTGCGGACGAGCTGTTGAATAGTAGGCACTTTTAATCTCCTAGATTTTGGAGTGCAAATATAGTTCTTTTTCCAGTTTTTTCAAGTACATAGTCGAAATTACTCCGCATCTTCCTCGTCGGAAGCGCCGATTTCGTTATCCAACATCTGGATTCCGGAACCGAAGTCATCGTATTCGGCATGTACGTTCTGCAGGCGCTGGCGTTCTTCCGCCTCGGCATCGGCATCGACCACTGTCACGTTCCTCAAGTGGCGGGCACCGGTTCCGCACGGAATCAAACGACCCATAATCACGTTCTCCTTAAGGCCCATGAGCGGGTCCACCTGCCCTTCGATGGAAGCGCGGGTAAGGATCTTGGTGGTTTCCTGGAACGAGCAGGCAGAGATGAAGCTGTCTGTCGCCAAGGAGGCCTTCGTGATACCAAGGAGCATCGGCGTGAAGGTCGCCGGCGTCTTGCCCTGAGCGATCAAGCGATCGTTCTCGGCACGGAGACGCACCTTGGAGATTTCTTCGCCCGGAAGCAGTTCGGAATCGCCGGATTCCTTGACCTTCACCTTGCGCATCATCTGACGGACGATACATTCGATGTGCTTATCTGCGATAGCCACACCCTGCAGGCGGTACACCGCCTGGATTTCGTTCACCAGGTGACGCTGGACCTCTTCAGGTCCGAGGATCGTCAGGATATCGTGCGGGTCTGCACTGCCTTCGCTGATCTTCTGACCAGCGCGGACACGGTCACCTTCGTTGACCGCCAAGTGGACGCCGCGGGGAACCAGCACTTTCTCTTCCTGGTCGTCCATCTTGATAATAACTTCTTGGTTGTTGCGGACTTCCTTGCCCATGACGATGAGACCATCAATCGGGGCAAGAACGGCCGTGTTCTTCGGCTTGCGGGCTTCGAAGAGTTCGGCCACGCGCGGAAGACCACCCGTAATGTCGCGGGTCTTACCGGCGGCACGCGGAAGCTTAGCGACCGTAGAACCGACAGAGACCACGTCGCCGTCCTTGACGGTAAGGATAGCGCCGTCAGGCAGCATGAAGTGGCCCGCCTTGGTGTTCGCGGAGTCGAGGATGCTGATCGCCGGACGGAGCTGGCGGGCACTGCCGCCATGCTTCTCACTGATCACGATCCAGGTCTCGACGTCGGTGTTCTCGTCGCGTTCGACACGGAACGTCTTGTTTTCGACGAGGTCCACGAGCTTCACCTTACCGGCAACGTTCGTAATAATCGGGCTGTTGTACGGATCCCATTCGAACATCACTTCGTCCTTCTTGACGGAAGCGTTGTTCTCGACATGCATGATGGCGCCGTACGGAATCTGGTAACGACCCTTGTTGATGCCCGTGTTGTCGAAGATAACGAGTTCTGCCATGCGGCTCGTGACGACCTTCTGGCCCTCGTGGTCGACGGTTTCGACCTGTTCGAGTTCCACGCGGCCATCGACGGAGGCCTTCTTGCAGTTTTCGACAGTCAGACGGGAAGATGCACCACCGATATGGAAGGTACGGAGGGTAAGCTGCGTACCCGGTTCACCGATGGACTGTGCGGCAAGCACGCCCACGGCTTCGCCCAGGTCGACCGGACGACCGGAAGCAAGCATACGGCCGTAGCACTTGGAGCACACGCCATTGCGGGAATCGCAAGTGAGCACGGAGCGCATCTTGATATGTTCAAGACCCGTAGCAGAAATCTTCGGGAGGTCACGTTCGGTGACGAGTTCGCCAGCCTTGACAATCACTTCGCCCGTAACAGGGTGCTTGATGTCTTCGACCGGAGCGCGACCGAGCAAACGTTCTTCCAGCGGAATCACGGTGTCGTCGCCGTCCTTGAAGGCGGAAACTTCGATACCGTTGGTGGTACCGCAGTCAGCCTCGGTAACAACGAGGTCCTGGCCCACGTCCACGAGACGACGGGTAAGGTAACCGGCGTCAGCCGTCTTAAGGGCGGTATCGGCCAGACCCTTACGGGCACCGTGAGACGAGATGAAGTATTCCATCACGTTCAGGCCTTCGCGGAAGCAGGACTTAATCGGGTTCTCGATAACTTCCTGACCGCCGAGCTGCTTGATAGGCTTCTGCATCAGGCCGCGCATACCGGACAGCTGCTTAATCTGTTCGCGGCTACCACGAGCACCGGAGTCGGCCATCATGTAGACGGGGTTGAAACCGTCACGGTCGCGGGAAAGGAGATCCCACTGCTTGGATGCGACTTCGGCAGTCGTCTGCGACCACACGTCGATCGTCTGGTTGTAACGTTCGCCGTCGGTAATCACACCGTCCTCGTAGAGGTTGCGGATGTTGTTGACCTTTTCGGTAGCGGCATCGAGCATGGCCTGTTTGTCTTCGGGGATCACCATTTCGGCGATAGCCACGGAAGAACCGGCGCGGGTTGCCCACTTGTAACCGTTGGCCTTGAGGTTGTCGAGGTATTCGACAGTCACGCGGTTGCCGGTGCGACGGTAGAGGTCGTCGATAGACTTCGCGATGACCTTCTTCGCGAAGGTTTCGTTCGCGTAGCCGAGTTCGTTGGGAACAAATTCGTTAAAGATGATACGGCCGACAGTCGTCTTGATGACGTTATCGTCCTTGAGTGTAAGGAACTTGATCTTCTCGCCAGCCTTGACGTTCACTTCGAGGTTGCCGTTGTCGTCGGCAATTTCGCGGACACAGGTGCAATCCTTCTCGAGGGCGCCGATGTAGATCTTGCGGCCAGCCTTGAGCTTCAGGTACACGGTGGCGTTCAGATCCACGACACCGTTCTCGTAAGCGCGGATGGCTTCGGCGGAATCGAAGAAGTGCATGCCTTCGCCCTTGCGACCCGGACGCGGCTTGGTGAGGTAGTAGAGCCCGAGCACGATGTCCTGGCCCGGCACAGCGATCGGCTGACCGGAAGCGGGGTGCAGGATGTTGTTCGAGGACAGCATGAGCACGCGGCATTCGAGCTGGGTTTCGAAAGAAAGCGGGAGGTGCACGGCCATCTGGTCACCGTCGAAGTCCGCGTTGAATGCGGTACAGACGAGCGGGTGGAGGCGGATGGCGTTACCTTCGATGAGCTTCGGATAGAAGGCCTGGATACCCAAGCGGTGAAGCGTCGGGGCGCGGTTCAGCATCACCGGGTGGTCCTCGATGATTTCTTCGAGAATGTCCCACACTTCGGGGCGTTCGGCGTCCACGTACTTCTTTGCGGACTTGAGCGTGTAAACGATGCCGTCTTCTTCCAGGCGCTGGATGATGAACGGCTTGTAAAGTTCGAGAGCCATGCGCTTCGGCAGACCGCACTGGTGCATCTGGAGTTCCGGGCCCACCACGATGACGGAACGGCCGGAGTAGTCCACACGCTTACCGAGGAGGTTCATACGGAAGCGACCCTGCTTGCCCTTGAGGAGTTCTGCGAGGCTCTTGAGCGGGCGTGCAGAACCCGTGCGCGCCGTGCGGCGGCCGCTGTCGAACAGCTGGTCGACGGCTTCCTGCAGCATGCGCTTTTCGTTGCAGAGAATCACGTTAGGGGCACGGATGTCAATCAACTTTTTCAAGCGGTTGTTGCGGTTGATGACACGGCGATAGAGTTCGTTCAGGTCGGAGGTCGCAAAGCGGCCGCCTTCGAGCGGAACGAGCGGACGAAGATCGGGCGGAATCACCGGGAGCACGTCGAGAATCATCCAGGAAGGCTGGTTCGCGAGCATGCGCACTTCGTTCGGATACTTGACACGGAATTCATCGAAGGCATCGGCCAGGATGAAGTCGGAATGCTTGGATTCGTAGTCGGCCTTGAATTCGGCGACAGCCTCGGCGAGACCCTTGAGCCAGGCCTTGCCGGAATCGCGGGAGGAATCCGGGTTGTTGTAGTAGCTGCGGAAGCTTTCCATCTGCGACTTGCGGAAGGCGTCGACCACCTTCAGGCGCTTGATGGCATCGTCCACCTTCGTCTTGGAGTTGGAACGGGCTTGGTCACGGAGCTTCGCAGAAAGCTTGGCGAGGTCGAGCCTGTCGAGCAGCTGCTTGATAGCAGAAGCACCCATCTTGGCTTCGAAAGAACGGCCTTCGGCCACGAGATCCTGGTAGGTCGTCTCGTCGATGAGGGTGTTCTCTTCGAGTTCGGCATCGCCCTTGTCGATCACGACATAACGTTCGTAGTAGATGACCTGTTCGAGGTCCTTGGTATTGAGGCCAAGGAGGGCACCAATCACGCACGGCTGGTTACGAACGAACCAGGTGTGTGCAAGAGGAATGGCGAGTTCGATATGGCCCATGCGTTCGCGACGGACGCGGGAGTGGGTCACTTCGACGCCGCAGCGGTCACAGATGACACCCTTGTAACGGGCGCGCTTGAACTTACCGCAGTTGCATTCCCAGTTCTTGACGGGTCCAAAGATCTTCTCGCAGAAGAGACCATCACGTTCGGGCTTGAACGTACGATAGTTAATCGTCTCCGGCTTCGTGACTTCGCCGTAGGACCAGTAGCGAATCAGGTCGGGCGCAGCCAGGTGAATCGAAATGTCGCCGGAATTTTCTTGATTTTCCATCATTTCTTCGGACATATTACTTTTCTCCAGTGGTCTCGATATCAAGACCCAAAGAATGGACTTCGCGGATCATAACGTTGAAGGACTCGGGGATACCCGGCTTCGGGGTGTTCTTGCCGTGGACGATGGCGTCGTACACCATGGAACGTCCCGTCACATCGTCGGACTTGACGGTGAGGAGTTCCTGCAGCGTGTAAGCGGCACCGTAAGCTTCCATGGCCCACACTTCCATTTCACCGAAGCGCTGGCCACCGAACTGGCTCTTACCGCCGAGCGGCTGCTGCGTCACGAGGGCGTAGCTACCGATAGAACGGGCGTGGATCTTGTCGTCCACCAAGTG